>CAYRMX010000095.1:0-5770 GCA_964425295.1 uncultured Oscillospiraceae bacterium
CTCGTGCCGCACGCTTGAATCGCTCCTCGCGGAAGATGCCGTCTTCCGCGAGGAGCGATTCAAGCGTGCGGCACGAGGTCGTCCCGACGCAAACGATGCGCCCACCGCTTTGACGGGTGTGGTTGAGCAGATCTGCGGTTTGGGCGGAAAGCATGCAGAATTCGCTGTGCATGTGGTGCTCGGTCACGTCGTCGACCTTGACGGGGCGGAATGTGCCCAGCCCGACATGCAGCGTCACATAGGCAAGGCGAATGCCCTTGCGCTCGATCTTTTCGAGCAGCTCTTTCGTAAAATGCAGTCCGGCGGTCGGCGCGGCGGCAGATCCGCTCACCTTGGAATAGACCGTCTGATAGCGCTCGCTGTCTTCGAGCGACTCCTTGATATACGGTGGGAGCGGCATTTTCCCCAGTCGTTCCAGAATTTCGAGGAAGATCCCCTCGTAATGGAAGCGCACCAGCCGATTGCCGCTTTCCAGCTCCGTTTCGACCGTGGCAGTCAGCGCGCCGTCGCCGAACGAAAGCTCCGCGCCAACATGCAGCTTGCGCCCCGGGCGGACAAGGCATTCCCACAGCCCGTCACCCTTATCCGTCAGCAGCAGGACTTCAGCCGCACCGCCGGAGGGCACGCGATGCCCCAGTAGCCGCGCGGGAATGACGCGGGAATCATTCATGACAAGGCAGTCGCCGGGGTTGAGATAATCGATGATGTCAAAAAAACGGCGGTGCTCCAGACGCCCGTCTTCTTTGTGCAGCACCAGCAGCCGCGAACCGTCACGCTGCGCAAGCGGCGTCTGCGCGATCAGTTCCTGCGGAAGATCATAATAAAAATCACTTGTTTTCAAAGTCTCGTCTCTTTTCCTTGTTATGCGGATATTATAGCGGATTCTCCGCAGGTTTTCAAGCACCTGACGACAGAAATCCGCATAGAATGGCGCGGAGGTGTTCAAAATTGAGAGAACCGGTATTTCGAGGCGCTGCCACGGCGCTGGTCACGCCGTTTTGCGGCGGTGAGATCGATTTCCCCGCCCTTGACCGTCTGCTTACTATGCAGTTAGAGGCAAAAATCGCCGCTCTTGTAGTCACCGGCACGACGGGCGAAGCGTCCACCTTGTCCATAGAGGAAAAGGAAACGCTCTGGCGGCACTGCGTTGCATTCGTCGGCGGTCAGACGGTACTGATCGCCGGGGTCGGCACGAACTGCACGGAGGGTTCTGCGCAGCTTGCCGCGCTTGCAAAACGCTGTGGCGTCGACATGTTGCTTGCCGTCACACCGTATTATAACAAGTGTACGCAGGACGGTCTGGTTGCGCATTATACGGCGATCGCCGAGGCGGGCGACCTGCCGCTGATCGTTTATAATGTTCCCTCCCGCACGGGCGTTGACCTGCGGGCAGAGACGTGCCTCGCGCTGAGCCGTCATCCGAACATCGTCGGCGTGAAGGAAGCGAGCGGGAGTTTGAGCCGTACGGCGGAGATCCTGCACCTGTGCGGGGCGGAATTTTCGCTTTGGAGCGGGAATGACGACCTCGTGACGGCGACGATGGCGCTCGGCGGACAGGGCGTGATCTCCGTGCTTTCGAACGTATGTCCGAAAGCAGTCGTGGAGATGACGCAGAGCGCGCTGGACGGCGATTTTCAGACGTCTGCCACGCTCCAGCTTCGCTATCTGCCACTCATTCAAGCGCTCTTTTCCGAGGTCAACCCGATCCCAGTTAAGGCAGCGTTGCACCAATACGGCATTTGCAGCAGCGAACTGCGACTGCCCCTCACGCCAATCAGCCCCGCAAACGCCGCAAAGCTGCAAGATGCTCTGCGCGAATTATGAGGACAAAAAGCTCCCTCATCCGGAGGGAGCTTGCAGTTATCGCATTTTGTAGAGTTCTTCGGCGGCGAGGCGGGTCTTTGCAACGATATCGCCGCTTGATTTCGGAAAGCAGTAGTACAGGAGACTTGCCTTACCAATGCAGATCATATCGCCGATCTCGTACCAGTTGAAGTCGGAATACAGGCTGTAGGACGCGTTGGGAGACTGACGGTAGTCCAACTCGCCGCCGCAGCCGGTGAGATGGAAGCCCTCGACGCCGTGCGTGAGGCGTCCGTCGCCGACGTGATAGACTGCCTTTGTGTCCCGCACGACATAGATCTCGACAGGGACGTCCAGACAATATTCGCCGCTTTCCAGCTCTTTTCGGACGCATTCGCGCTCCCAGCGATACCAGTCGGGAATGTGAGCGAACTCGGTTTCGCCCTCCGTGGCGCGAAGAAAGCCGAATTCTGTCAGCTCATAGGCCTTTCCGCAGTGCTTGCAGACGATTTGCGTGCCCTCTCCGTGCATTTTGCCTTCCGTTTGGCAGCGCGGGCAGCGGTAAAGCACGCGGTTGAGACAATCGGCGCGGAAGCGCTCGGTGATCGGAATGCGGTTTTCCTGCTGCCAGCGGAAATTGTCGAACGAAAACTGCTCTTCGAGGATCGTGTTCAGCTCCTTTGCCGACTTTTCGGCGATCTCCTGCGGCGAGAGCAGATATTCGATCTCGGCGGAGACCTTCGTGCGACGAAGTTGAAGATTATTATACAGCGGGTCGCGCTGGAACGCGCCGCGCGTGCGGATGACGACGAGCGGAACGTTCAGGAGCTTCAGGCATTTCCCGACACTTTCGGGAAGTGGCGTCGCCGTGCCGTCGAAGCTGTAGCTCGCCTCCGGGAACATCAAAACAGAGCTTTTGAGCGTGTTGACGGCGTAGACCATGTCGCGCACGAGGGCATAGTCGCTGACAAATTTCGCCGTCGAGATGCAGCCGAGCCGCTGCATAAGCCAGCGCTTTCCGACGAAGCCGTCGGACGTGCAGACGATGTTGAGTGGGCGCGGATAAACCAGCGATTCGGCGATTTTCAGGTCAATGAAGCTGGAGTGGTTCATCAAAATGATGCACGGCTCATGCTTTTTCAGACGTTCCATGCCGATACGCTTGCAGGAAAAATGCACCTTGCGCAGATCAATCTCGGAAAGCACGCGCACGAGTGTGCGGAACAGGAACGACGGTCGGCGCGGCTTGCGTCGCTTCTCCGTCGGGAGCGCGAGGACTTCGGAATAAGGCAGTTCGAGCGTTTTGATCTTCATGGCAGCCTCCGTTTTGGGGCGGATTTGTGAAAAAAAGACGATTGCGCGAGCAATCGTCTTTTGCTTGGTGGAGACTAATGGACTCGAACCATCGACCTCCTGCGTGTGAAGCAGGCGCTCTAACCAGCTGAGCTAAGCCTCCGTAACAAGAATATTATAGCATATTTTTTCAAAAATGCAAGCACTATTTTCTGCGGTCGATAAAAAGCGTATTTCTTCGGTTTTCCGCGGGAAAACTATCCGAAACGGTCGCGGTGGCGGCGAAACGGAGGCATTGGATGTACGAGATTGCGATCATCGGCGCAGGTCCTGCCGGGTGCGCTGCGGCGCTTTACAGCGCGCGGTTTGGGCGGTCGGTTGCCGTGTTTGAGGCGGCGGTTGCAGGCGGGCAGTTGTCCGAAGCGGCAATGGTCGAAAACTATCCGGGCGTTGAGCCGATCGTAGGATATTCCCTTGCGCAGAGCATGCGCATGCAGGCGCAGCGGAGCGGCGCGGAGTTTTTGGCGCAGGGCGTTACCGCCGTGGCGCTGAACGAAAAAACGCTGGAAACGCAGCAGGGACAATATGCGGCGCGCTGCATCATCGTTGCGACGGGCGCAAAGGCAAAGAGGCTCGGTTTGGAAAAGGAAGCCGAGCTGAACGGGCGCGGCGTGAGCTACTGCGCTGCCTGCGACGGCGCGCTTTATCGCGGAAAGACCGTCGGCGTTGTCGGCGGAGGCGCGAGTGCCGTGATGGAGGCGCTGCACCTGTCGCAGCTTTGCGAAACGGTGCATTTATTCCACCGCCGAACAGAGCTGCGCGCGCCGCAGGGCGAACAGGCGGCGATGCGCCTGCGCCCGAACATCCGCTTTCATCCGGCAAGTGCAGTCCGCGAGCTGCTCGGAGTCGACCGTCTGCAAGGCATCCGCGTTGAAGATCTCCGCAGCGGAACGGTCTATTCGCAGACGCTTGACGGGCTGTTCATCGCCATCGGGCGCGCGCCGGAAAGCACACTTTTCCCGCTGGAAACGGACAAGGCGGGCTTTATTCGGACGGACGGGGGCATGCGCACGGCGGTTGACGGCGTGTTTGCCGCAGGAGACGTGCGCGCAAAGCCCGTCCGTCAACTCACGACCGCCGTTTCGGACGGCACGGTCGCCGCGTTTTCTGCCGAAGCGTACCTGACTCAGCGGTTTGACGCGCGGCACTGAATCATCTCCGCCGCGATGCTCACGGCGATCTCCGCCGGTGTCTGCGCGCCGATGGACAGACCGATCGGCGAATGGACGCTCAAAATGCGCTCCTCGGAGATGCCGGCTTCGCGCAAAAGCTGCTGCGTGCGGGCGATCTTCTGCCGCGAGCCGATGCAGCCGACGTAACGCAGCGGGTGGCGAAGTACCTGCTCCAGAAGCGCAAAATCCGACTGATGCCCCGGCGTCATGATGACGGCGTAGTCGCTTTCGTGGAAAGTCAATTTCTCAAAAATGTGGTCATAATCTCCGAAAATGACGGATTCCGCCGTCGGAAAGTGCTCCGGCGTTGCGAGTTCTTCGCGGTTATCAAAGACGGTGACGCGGAAATCCACCGCAGAAAGCACCGGCACGAGCGCCTGACCGACATGACCGCCGCCGAACAGATAGACTCGCCCCGTCTGCGAAAGCGGCTCGGCATAGCGCAGAGGTTCGCCGTTTTCCAGCTCGGCGCGGGAGGTGTAGCGCTCCGGAAGCAGGGCAGCTTCCGCTTCCTCGACGACGCGGAATTCGGTCACGCTCCCCTGCTCGACCTGCATAAACAGCCATGTATTTGCATGCGAAGCGAGCGCAGCGCGCATGGCGTAAAGCGTCGAAAGCTCCGCCCGCGTCAGGCGTTGATAATAGATCGTGACGTTGCCGCCGCAGATCATGCCGATCGAGGCGATCTGATCCGGCGCAAGGGAAAAGGCGCGTAGCTTCGTGCGCCCGGTTTTGAGCACGTCGAGCGCTTCCTGTGCGGCAAGAAGCTCCACCCTGCCGCCGCCGACCGTTCCTAACGTTGAACCGTCGGCAAAGACCGCCATTCTCGCGCCCGCGCCGCGCGGCGCAGAGCCGGAGCTGGCAAGCACCGTGCACAGCACGACCGTCTCTCCCCGCTCGATCGCGGCGATCAATTTTTCCGTCAAATTCTTCATATCACGCCCTCCAATCTTTTCTTTATCATACGACAACTACCGCAAAAAAGCAAGAAAAACAGTGCATGGATACGTCCATGCACTGTTTCTAATTCAAGAAAATGGGAATCAATAGCCTCTTCTCTTGTTCTTACGAGCAGCTTCAGACTTCTGCTTCCGCTTGAGACTCGGGCTGACATAATGCTCTCTCTTCTTGACTTCGGCGATGACGCCGTCTTTCTGGCAGCTTCTCTTGAAGCGCTTCAGAGCACTCTCCAAAGACTCGTTCTCTTTGACACGGATTTCAGACATTGATTTCCCTCCCTCCGATGCATCCGGCTCAGTCCAGGATGCTTTCAGGGTCGCATTGCGACGCAAATTATTATAATGAAGATACAGCAAAATGTCAAGCGATATCTGCAAAAAATTTATTTTTTTGCCGAAATGCGCTGTTTCTTCTCGCGATGCGGCTCAAATTCACTTCACAATCAGGTTGACCAGCTTGTTTTTGACAACAATCGTCTTGAC
>CAYRMX010000096.1:0-5767 GCA_964425295.1 uncultured Oscillospiraceae bacterium
ACCTCGGGCTGTTCTCCGCGACGATCTCGCAGGAGGTCATGACGGTGAGCTGGATGTATCAGCGCGACGAGGTGGAGATCACCGTCGCCCCGACCGAGGAGAGCAAGCCGGACATCGACCAGTATTCCATCACCGTTCCGCGGCTGGAAAAGGAAGAAGCGATGCTGCGCATTCTGCGCTCCGGCGCGTTTGAGCGGGTCATCGTCTTCTGCAACACCAAGGTCATGTGCCAGCGGCTGAGCGACGACCTGCGCCGCGCGGGCATCCAAGCCGACTGCCTACACGGTGACATCAAGCAGGCGACTCGCGAAAAGACGATGGCTGCGTTCCGAAACGGCAAGCTGCCCGTGCTGATCGCGACGGACGTCGCCTCGCGCGGCATTGACGTTGACGACGTCGACGGCGTCATCAACTATGACGTGCCGGACGAAAACGAATACTATATCCACCGCATCGGGCGCACGGGCCGCGCGCGCAAGAAGGGCATTTCGTTCACGCTGATCGGCTCGTTCCCCGAAAAGGCGAAGCTCGACGAGATCGCAAAATTTTCCGGCTTCACGATCACTCCGATGATCTTTGACGAATACGGTTGCCTGATCCCCGCTCCGGCGGAGGAAAAGCACCCCACCCGCAGAAAATTCTGATGAAGCCGTCGGAAACGGGGCTGCTTTTGCTGTGCTGCGCGCTGGGCGAGGCGGTCAAGCCGCTGACGGCGGCGGAATTCCACCGTCTTTCGCGTTGCATGGCGGCGCACCCGGCGGCGTGGGAGGACACGCTGACCGTGCGGGCGCTGACGGCGCGGGGAATCGAGCCGGAGGAGGCGCAGCGCATCGTTTCGCTGCTGGAGCGGCAGGCGGCGCTGGAACGCTACCTTGCCGAGCCGGGCGTGACGGCGCTGACGCGGATTTCGGAGGGATTTCCGCAACGACTGCGCGTGCTGGGGCAGGAATGCCCGCCCGTCCTGTTTTGTCGGGGCGACACGTCGCTTTTGACGCGCCGCTGCATTGCGCTGGTCGGTGCGCGCGCTGCGTCGCCGCGCAGCCGTGCCTTTGCCGCGCGCATCGGGATGCTTGCCGCCCGTGAGGGCTTCACGCTTGTCTCCGGCGGCGCTGCTGGCGCAGACTCCGCCGCGCAGGACGCCTGTCTGCGTGCAGGCGGGAGCGTCGTCTGCTTCGTGCCGGACGCGCTGCGACGCTATCCCGAACGGGAGCGCGTGCTCTACTGCGCCGACGAGGGCTATGAACTCCCCTTTTCCGCTACGCGGGCGCTGCGGCGCAACCATTTCATCCACGCTCTCGGCGAAAAGGCATTCGTCGCGCAGTGCAAAGCGCAGCGCGGCGGGAGCTGGTCGGGCGCGGCAGACAATCTGCGGCGCGGGCTTTCACCGCTCTTCGTCCTTGACGACGGCAGCGAGGGCGCGGCGGCATTGACGGCGCTGGGCGCGTTGCCCGTGCCGGACAGGCCTTCTTCCCTCGCAGCGCTCACGCCGGCGCAGTTATCCATTTTCGATTGACTTTGATGAAATCTGCGAAAAATGCAAATTTTCAGTTGATTTTGATAAAAAGATACGCTATAATCTCCGTATGCTACACACACATACGGAGGTTTTTGATTATATGTGCGGAATTGTTGGCTATGTCGGCGCGCGGCAGGCGGCGCCGATTTTGCTGGATGGACTTGCGAAGCTGGAATACCGCGGGTACGATTCGGCGGGCGTGTGCGTGTTCTCCGAAGATGGTCTGTGCGTTGCGAAGACCAAGGGACGGCTCGCCGCCCTCAGCGAAATGACAAACGGCGGCACGGCGCTGCACGGCACGCTCGGCATCGGGCACACCCGTTGGGCAACGCACGGCGCGCCGTCGGACGAAAATTCCCATCCCCATATTTCGACAAACGGAAAAATCGCGCTGGTACACAACGGCATCATCGAAAATTATCTGGCGCTGCGCGAGTTTTTGCAGGAAAACGGCAAGCGTTTTTCCTCGGAAACAGACACGGAGGTCGCGGCGAACCTGCTGGAATACTTCTATGAGCGCGAGGGTGACCTGATCGCGGCGGCGCGGTGCGCGGCGGCACGGATGGAGGGCAGCTACGCCCTCGGCATTCTGTGCGTTGACCGCCCGAACGCCATGCTGGCGCTCAAAAAGGACAGCCCGCTGATCTTCGGCTTCGGCGAGGGCGAGAATTTCATTGCCTCGGACGTCCCCGCGATTTTGAAATACACCCGCGAGGTCGTCTACCTCAACGACGGCGACATGGTCGATTTCACCCGCGACGCCGCCGTGTTCTATAATTCGCTCGGCGAACGGGTTCAAAAGACACCGGAGCACATCGCGTGGGAGATGTCCGCGGCGGAAAAGGGCGGCTATGCGCACTTCATGCTCAAGGAGATCTGCGAACAGCCCAAGGCGCTGCGCGACACGATCAAGCCTCGCATTCAAAACGGCCGCGTCGTCCTCGACGACCTGAACCTCTCGCCGGAATACCTGCGTGGCATCCGCCGCATCTATATCGTCGCCTGCGGCTCAGCGTATTACGTCGGCTGTCTGGGCAAATACATCCTCGAAAAGACCTGCCGCATCCCGGTCGAGCCGATTTTGGCGTCGGAGTTCCGCTATTCCGAGCCGGTTCTGGGCGACGACACGCTCGTCATCATCATCAGCCAGTCCGGTGAAACGGCAGACACTCTCGCCGCCCTGCGCTCCGCCAACAGCCTCGGCGCACGGACGCTTGCAATCGTCAACGTCGTCGGAAGCGCCATTTCCAAGGCGGCGCACGACGTCATCTATACATGGGCGGGCCCCGAAATCGCCGTTGCCACCACCAAGGCGTATTCCACGCAGCTTTCGGTGATGTACCTGCTGGCGATGTACATCGGGCAGACGCTCGGCACGCTCTCCGAGGCGGAATACGACGCCATGCTGCGCGCGCTCACCGATCTGCCCGAGCTGCTTTCCTCCATGCTCACGGACGAAAAGCTGGCACAGATCGAGACGCTGGCGGAACGCTTCTGCAAGCACCACGACGTCTTCTTCATCGGCAGAAATCTGGACAGTGCGACCTGCCTTGAGGGCAGCCTGAAGCTCAAGGAAATCGCCTACGTCCATTCCGAGGCATATGCGGCGGGCGAGCTGAAGCACGGCCCGATCTCCCTGATCGAGCAAAATACGCTCGTCATCGCGCTGGCGACGATGGCGGAGCTGTTTGAAAAGTCGATGTCGAACGTCAAGGAGGTCAAGGCGCGCGGCGCGAACGTCCTCGGCTTGGCGACGGAGGACATGGAGGCGGAGCTCGCAAAAACGGTCGACTCCTATCTGCTCGTGCCGAAGACGCATCCGCTGTTCCAGCCGAGCCTGAACATCGTCCCGCTACAGCTTTTCTCCTATTACGTTGCGCTGGCGCGCGGCTGCGACGTCGACAAGCCCCGCAACCTCGCAAAATCCGTTACGGTGGAATAAACAGCAAAACCGAAGCTCTTCCTCTGCGGAGAGCTTCGGTTTTTTCATATTTTCGCCCTTTTTCTGTTGACTTTCGCTTTCGGGTGGTGTAGCCGACCGCCTCGCCCCTTGCAGGTCTATAATATCCTGTTGCTTGTAAAATGTCAATTCTTTTTCAAAACCCGTCCCGTCGAGGAACGCTCGGCGGGACGGGTTCGGTCTCTTATTTTGCATTGAGCAGTCGCGCAGCAAGCGCTTCGAGCGACGGGTCGCGGCGGCTGTTGGTCAGGGTGAGCGTACCGGGACTTCCGCTGCGGAGCAGTCCGGCGTCCGCAAGACGGCGCGCCGTTTCCCGCGCCGTGCCGTCTGCGCCGTCGAGCAGGGCGGGCGTTTCGCCCAGCACCGCGCGGATCGCGCTCTGCAAAAACGGAAAATGCGTGCAGCCGAGCACCACGGCGTCCGGCGGCGCGGCAAGCAACGCCGCCAGCTCATGCCGCAGGCAAGTCTCCACGGCAGCGCCCGTCAGCTCGCCGCGTTCGACAAATTCCACCAGCGTCGGGCAGGGACACTTGACGATCTCGCAGTCGCCGGAATGCTGCGCCATGAGCGCGGCAAATTTCTTTTCGCGCAGGGTCGCCTCGGTCGCCATGACCGCGATGCGCCCGTGCGGGAACTGTGAAACGGCAAGCTTGAGCGCCGGCTCGATGCCGACGATGATGCGGTCGGGATACCGCGCGCGGAGCAACTCAATGGCAGCGGAGGTCGCCGTGTTGCACGCGACGACCAGCGCCTTTGCGCCCTGCGCAAAGAGGCGGTCTGCATGTGCGGCGGTCAGATCGCGGATTTCGTCGGTCGGGCGTGAGCCGTAGGGCGCGTTTTCCGAGTCGCCGAAGTAGAGGAAATTTTCCTCCGGCAGGCGGCGGCGCAGGGCGCGCAAAACGCTCAGCCCGCCCAAGCCGGAATCGAACACGGCAATGGGTCTGTTATCCATGCGCGGGTGCGCACCCCTTTCTGTTTTTACTGCGCCTGAAGCGGATAGGCAAAGGGCGCGATGTTGACGACATTCGGCAGGACGACATCTTCCGGCAGTGTATCGTTTTCAAAGGCATATCCCACCGTCTCGCCTACGTTCAGCGGCTCGGTGAGGTAGTCAAAGACCAGACCGATCGGCGTATCGTGCTTGTCCAGCAAAACCGCGCCGACGCACACCATATCGCCGGTGCTGTCGGAGGTGTTTTCGACTTTTCCCGTGAGCTTCACGCCGCCGTAAACGGAGTTGAACAGCTCGCCCTCAACGCGGTAGTTCACGCACGGCAGGGCGGAGACGGTTTCGCTGCGCTCAAGCACGGCGGAGACTTCGCCGTCATAGTCCGTGTCGACGAGGGTCTCTTCATAATAATAAGCGGATTCCTTGGGCGCGATGATCTGCGGATAAGCCGGGACGGACTTGAGCTGCACCAGCGTTTCGCCGTTTGCCTCGACGTCGACCGTGGTATCGCGGCAATAGAGCGTCTCGCCGCTGACGTTTCTGACCTCGACGATCACCTGCACCCAGACCTCGCCGGCGCTGTCGCGATAGAGCCGAGCGTTGCTGTAACCCAACTCGGTCAGCGGCTCGGCCGTTTCGGTCGGGGCTTCCGTCGCTTCGGTGGGCGCGTCCGTCGGGGCGGCGGTATCGGTCGGGGCGGGGGCGTCCGTGGGCGCGTCGGTCGCGGGCGGCTCGGTCGGCTGGGGATTATTGGCACATGCGCAGAGCAAAAGCAGCGCCATCACGGTCAAAAGACTGAAAAATCGCTTCATTTTGGGTTCTCCTTTCGTGAAACGGGCGGCGGAACGACTCCGCCATGCTTCCCGATGCCATCATACCACATTTTTCGGGATTTGAAAAGCAATATTCGCGGAAAAAGTCCGCAAAAAACGCTTGACAACGCCCGTTGGGAGTGTTATACTATTCGAGCTAAATGAAGTAGGTCGGCAGCCCCGCCCTCACCTCCAGCGAAGCGAAGAGGTCTGAATATCGAAGTTTCCGTGTTTTGCACGGTCGGTTCGGTGCGGGTGCTGTGGGCATCCGCATTTTTTCGTTGTGTAATGGAGGTGCTTACCATCGGCAAATTAGATCATCAGCTCAATGAGGAGATCCGGGACAAGGAAGTGCGTCTCATCGCGTCCGACGGTTCGATGGTCGGGATCGTGACTTCAGCCGCTGCCCTTGCAATGGCGGAGGAGCAGGAGCTTGACTTAGTGAAGATCTCTCCGAATGCAGTCCCGCCGGTCTGCAAGATCATGGACTACGGCAAATTCCGCTTTGACCAGCTCAAAAAGGAAAAGGA
>CAYRMX010000097.1:0-5667 GCA_964425295.1 uncultured Oscillospiraceae bacterium
ACGTCGCGCATGGTCAGGCTGATGCGCTTGCGCTTTTCGTCCACCTCCAGCACGCCGACGCGGACGACGTCGCCGACGGCGACGACCTGCGAGGCATGCTTCACGAAGCGGTCACTGATGCGCGAGACGTGAACCAGTCCGTCCTGATGCACGCCGATGTCGACGAATGCGCCGAAATCGGTGACGTTGCGCACCGTTCCGGTGAGCACCATGCCGGGCTTGAGGTCGCTCAGGCTCAGCACGTCCGTGCGCAGGATGGGGGCGGGGAGGTCGTCGCGCGGGTCGCGCCCGGGTTTACATAATTCTTTCGCGATGTCTCGCAGGGTCGGCATGCCCGCGCCGCAGCGTTCCTCGGCGTTTTCCAGCGTTTCCAGCCGCTGCGGCAGCTCCGAAATGCCGCCGGAGGCGACGTCGGCGAGGGTATAGCCGCACAGGGAGAGCAGCGTTTCCGCCGCGCCGTAGGATTCGGGGTGGACGCCGGTGTTGTCGAGGATCTGCGCACTTTCCGGCACGCGGAGAAAGCCCGCCGCCTGTTCATACGCCTTTTGCCCCAGCTTCGGCACTTTGAGCACCTGCTTGCGGGCGGTGAAGACACCGTTTTCCTCGCGGTAGGCGACGATGTTTTTGGCGATCGTCGCATTCAGACCGGAGACGCGGCGCAGCAGGGAGGACGAGGCGGTGTTCAGGTCGACGCCGACGGCGTTGACGCAGTCTTCGACCACGCCGCCGAGGGCTTCGTCCAGCCGCTTTTCGGGCAGGTCGTGCTGATACTGTCCGACGCCGATCGCTTTCGGGTCGATTTTGACCAGCTCTGCCAGCGGGTCTTGCAGGCGGCGCGCGATGGAGACGGCGCTGCGCAGATTGACGTCGTACTGCGGGAATTCCTCCGCAGCCAGCGGCGAGGCGGAATAGACCGAGGCGCCCGCTTCGGAGACGATCATGTACGACACGCCGGGCACGCGGGGGAGCATCTCGCAGACTGCGGACTCCGTTTCGCGCGAGGCAGTGCCGTTGCCGATGGCGATGTGCTCGACATGGTGCTTGCCGATCAGACGGGCGAGGGTGCGGATGGCTTCCTCGCGGCGCGCCTTGGAGAAGGTGGGATAGACCACGGCGGTGTCGAGCACCTTGCCGGTGGCGTCGACGACGGCGACCTTGCAGCCGTGGGTGAAGCCGGGGTCAAGCCCCATCGTGACGTGCCCCTTGACGGGCGGCTGCATCAGCAGCGGACGGAGATTCAGCGCAAAATTGTGAATTGCGCCCTCACTTGCGTCGCTCGTCAGGGCGGCGCGCAGCTCGCGCTCCATGCTCGGCGCGATCAGGCGGTCGTAGGCGTCCTCGGCGGCGGCGCGGACAAAGGCGGTCGCGGCGCTTCCGGGGACAAGAACGGCTTTGCGAATGCAGATGAGCGCCTGCTCGCGATCCGTCTCGACAGTGACCTTCAGACGGCCCTCGCGTTCGCCGCGGTTGAGGGCGAGAATCTGATGTCCCTGCGCCTTGGAAACGGGCTGGGTGAAGTCGAAATAGTGCTGATAGACCGCGCCATCTTCCTCCTGTCCCTCGATGACCGTCGAGCGCAGGGTCGAACGGCGCTGCATGAGCGAGCGCAGCGACTTGCGGATGGCGGCGTCGTCGGAGATCATTTCGGCAATGATGTCCGACGCACCGGCGAGGGCTTCGTCGGGGGTGAGGGTGACACCGTCGGGAAGCTGGTTTACATAATTTTCTGCCAACGCATCGGGCGACGGCAGATCGCGCGCCTGCGAAAACAGCTCCAGCGCCAGCGGCTCCAAGCCCTTTTCGCGGGCGATGCCGGCGCGGGTGCGACGCTTGGGCTTATAGGGGCGGTAGAGGTCTTCCAGCTCGGCAAGGGTCTTTGCTGCCTGAATGGTGGCGGAAAGCTCGTCGGTGAGCTTTTCCTGCGCGGCGATGGAGCGACAGATCTCCTCGCGGCGCTGGGCAAGGCTGCGCAGATAGTCCAGACGGTCGGAAAGAGCACGCAGGGTGACGTCGTCCATCGCGCCGTGCTCCTCCTTGCGGTAGCGGGCGATAAAGGGGATGGTGTTGCCCTCGTCGAGCAGACGCACGACGTTGGCCACATATTTCAGCGGCTTACCAAGCTCGGCAGCCAGAATTTGCAGCATTTCTTCCATAATTGTTCCTCCGTTAAGAAAGCTGTCCTGCCCCTGCGGGCAGGACAGCTTGTATAGTTTAGCACAGTTTCCCCGAAAAGGAAAGAGAAAATTACGATTCGGCGAACCAGCGCGCCTGTGGCGAATGGACGTTGAGCAGGGCGGCGTCGCGGTAGCTCGGCTCAATGCCCTCAACCAGAAGCTCGACGCTGTCGATGCCCGGCAGGGCACAGAGCGTGGCGACCACGGAGCGGACGGCGAGCTGTTCTTCCTCGGCGTCGGTACAGCCGTCGAGGAATTCGCCCGTCAGGTCGACGATGCAGTTGCGGTGCTCCGTGCGCAGGGAGAGCAGCTTCGTTCCGGCGGGGATGCAGCTCCGCACGCCGTTTTCGCCGGTGAAATTGAGCAGCGCGTGCAGCAACAGCTCGGCGGTCGGGCGGGCTTCCTGCGTTTCGAGGACAAAGGGGATGTCGATGAGCTGTTTTCGGTTTCCGCAGGCGGCATAAAGCGTCATGTCGAGCGTGGTGTCGCTTGTCGGCACGGCGATCAGGCTTTCATTGCGGTGGAGACTGCCCGAAAATGTCAGCCAGCCGAGGCGTTCAAGCGGCGCACCGGCGATCCAGAGGTCGACTGCGGTGATTTCCGGCAGCTCGGTCAGGGAATCCACGAGGGAATAGACCGAAAGCCGCTCGGCGGAGAAGCCGGCGTGCTGCGTGAAGTCTGAGGACAGGTCGACGGTGCACACGCCGCCCTCCACCGCAACGTCGAGAAGCTGCGTCCCGACGGGGATGCAGGGGTTCGCCTGCAAAAGCTGCTCCAAAATGAAGCGGGCTTTCTGCTCCGCGCCCATGACCTCAACGGTCTGCGTTTCGCCCGTCAGGTAGCGGCGCTGCGCGTCGGGGAGGTAGAGCGTGACGGTCTCCTCCTGCGGAAGCATGGCGGTGTCCTTCAAGAGCATGTCGCTTTCCGTCAGAATCAGGGGGGCATTGCTCTCCGGCGTCAGGACGCTCACGCGCAGAACGTTTTCAAGCTGCAAAAGCGTCTTTGCAAGGCAGCAGCAGGCGAGTGAACGCTCTGCGGCGGTGACGCGTCGCCCCGTGAAGCGCAGGGAGAAGGTTGAGCCGTCGAGCGAAGCGGCGGAAAATGTCCACGCAGCGGGAACAGCGGCGGAGGCGTTGGCGGGGGGCGCGGCGTCGAGATAGGCGCGCACCAGCTCCTCCGGCGAGAGCAGCTCCGCTTCCAACGAAACGACCTGCGCGCACAGCGCGCCGGTTTCGTAGGAAACGGTGTTGGCGGGGTAGTAGAATTCAAAGGGCGCTTCCGGCTGCGGTGCTTCCACCGCACAGGCGGTCAGCAGCACGAGAGCGGCGAGCGCCAGAAGACAGAAGTGTTTCATGGCATGTCCTCCTGCATTTCAAAGAGCGGGAATGTGACGGTGAAGACCGTGCCGCCGCCCGGACGCGCCTCGGCGCGGATAGTGCCGTAGTTGCGCTCGACCATGTCGTGTACGATGCTCAGCCCCAGTCCGGCGCCTCCCGCCGCGCGCGAGCGTGCCTTGTCCACGCGGTAAAAACGCTCGAAAATATGCTCCATCGCCTCCGGCGGAATGCCGGCGCCGGTGTCGGAGACGGTCAAAATGACGTCTTCACCGCTGCGGTGCAGGGCAAGCCCGACCCAGCCGCCGTCACGGTTATACTTGATCGCGTTTTCCGTGAGGTTGAAGATGACCTGATAAAGATCGTCCTCCAGCGTCAAAACGGTGCAGGCGGATTCCAACGTGGACTCGATGCGGATGCCGCGCAGGTCGGCAAGCGGACGGAGCATGCGCAGCACCTTGCGGACGCGCGGCGCGGCGTCGATGATCTCCCGTTCCTCCTCGACCTGACTGTCCAGGCGGGTCAGCGTCAGCAGCTTCTGCGAAAGACGACCGAGACGGTCGGCCTCCTTGCCGATGTCGCTGATGAATTCGCGCTGCGTGGCGATGTCCATTTCGTTTTGCAGGATAGAGTCTGAAAGCAGCTTGATGGACGCGAGGGGAGTCTTCAGCTCGTGCGAAGCGTCGGAGACAAACTGACGGCGGCGTGCCTCGGAGGCTTCCAGCCGTTCGGCAAGGTTGTTGAATTCGCGCCCGAGCTGGTCGACCTCGTCCGAGCCGGAAAGTCGGATTTTGTGGGAATAATCGCCGTCGCGCATTTTGCGGACGGAGTGCAGAATGCTGCGCAGACGGCGGGAAAACGCCGCCGAGAAGAACAGGGAAAAGAGGATCACGCCCGCCTCCAAGCCGGCGGAAAGGCGCAGTACGTTGACCTCCAAGGCGGAGATCAGCGCCCCTTGGTCGGTGTCATATTCCATCAGATAGACCACGCCGAGAAGCTGCGCGCCACGCGTGAGCGGGATCGCCGCACGGCTTTCCAGTGCGCCGTCGGTATAGGCGCAGTAGAACACGTCTTGCCCGCGCAGCGCGGTGACGACCTCGGGAAACAGCACCAGACGGCTGCTCGCCGTGCCGGACGCGGCGGAGTCATAGACCGCCATGCCGCTGGCGTCGGTGACGACGGTGCGGGTGGTGTGCAGGTCGTCGAGGGAGTTGACCGCCTGCTCGACCTTGGGCGCGGAAAGCTCGTCAAGCTGCAAAAGCGCAGTCGTCATGAGCTGCGCCTTGTCTTCCAGCGAGCGGTAGCGGGCGCGAAAGAGCATCCGCCGCGTCGTGTTCGAGGAATAAATATTCAGAAAGAGAAGCACGGCTGCGGTCAGCGCGATGTAAGCGATCGCGTAACGGAGCTGTGAGCTGCTCGGAAGCAACGACAGTTTACGCTTTGAAATAGTACCCAACTCCCCATTTTGTCATAAAATATTCCGGAGCAGCGGGAACGGTTTCCAGCTTTTCGCGGATGCGGCGGATGTGGACGTCGACGGTGCGGATATCGCTGCGGTAATCGTAGCCCCAGATCAGGTCGAGCAGGTTTTCCCGTGAATAGACCCGGTTCGGGTTGCGCATGAGCAGCTCCACGACGTCGAATTCCCGCGCCGTCAGGTCGGCGGCGACGCCGTTTTTGTAAACATTGCGCTCCTGACGGTCGAGCGTCAGTGCGCCGGAGGTGATGCGGCTGTTGTCGGGGGCGGACGCTGCCGTGCCGCCGCTACGCCGCAAAAGGGCACGGATGCGGGCTTTCAGCTCCAGAATGTTGAACGGCTTGGTCAGATAGTCGTCTGCGCCCTGCTCGAAGCCGAGCAGCTTGTCCATGTCCTGCGTGCGTGCCGTGAGCATGATGATCGGCACGTCGGAAAATTCGCGGATGCGGCGGCAGGCTTCCAGCCCGTCGATCTCCGGCATCATCACGTCCAGCACGATCAGCCGAATCTCCGGGTCGCGCGCAAGCTCGATCGCCTCGCGCCCGTTGCTTCCGGTGACGACCTGATAGCCCTCGTTTTGCAGATTGAATCGAATGCCTTTGACGAGGACCGCCTCGTCGTCTACGACCAGTATTTTCATGGTGCTTCCTCCACTGTGACATATTCGCGCAGCGCGTCGAGC
>CAYRMX010000098.1:0-5556 GCA_964425295.1 uncultured Oscillospiraceae bacterium
CGTCATGACCTCCTGCGAGATCGTCGCGGAGAACAGCCCGAGGTTGACCCGATTTTTAATACGGTTGAGGATGTGCGTCACGTCGTCGAAGAAGCCCATGTCGAGCATGCGGTCGGCTTCGTCGAGAACGACGGTCTTGATCTTGTCGAAGCGGATCTTTTTGTGGTTGTAATGGTCCATCAGTCTGCCGGGCGTTGCCACGACGATCTGCGGATGCTTCGCAAGGCTCTTGATCTGCGGCTCCATGCGCTGCCCGCCGTAGACCACGGTTACGCGAATGCCCTCATAGTAGGTCAAAAGTCCGTTCAGCTCGTCGCCGATTTGGAGCGCAAGTTCCCGCGTCGGGGCGAGCACCAGCGCCTGAATGTCCTCGCTTTCCGGGTCGATGTGCTCGATCATCGGAATGCCGAAGGCAAACGTCTTGCCCGTGCCGGTCGGTGCTTTGGCGATCACGTCGCGCCACGCAAGCAGCGGCTCGATCGCCTCCTCCTGCACCTTGGTCGGATGGGTCACGCCTTGGTCGCGCAGGGCGCGCAAAATGCGTTCGTCAACGCCCAGTTCCTGAAAGCTTCTTGTCGTTTCCATTTGAATTCCTCACTCTTTTCAGCAAAAAATGCCAAAACTCGCAGTATAATTTTATATAGTATACCAGATGCCGCCCCGGAATGCAAGCCGCGAGCGTATGGATTTTGACTTTTCCGATATTTTGTGCTATACTGGGCACAGACCGCATAGAAATCAACGGAAAAGAGGTCCTGTTATGAATTTTCTGGATTGGCTGAAGATCCTTGTCCTCGGCATTGTCGAGGGCATTACCGAATGGCTGCCCATCAGCAGCACGGGGCACATGATCCTCGTCGACGCGCTCTGGACGTCGGACAACGCCGTCATGACCGAGTCTTTTATGAAAATGTTCACCGTTGTCATCCAGTTTGGCGCTATTCTCGCCGTCGTCGTGCTCTATTTTCAAAAGCTCTGGCCGTTCCATACCAAGGCGACCCGCCGTCAGCGCTCCCATTTCGCCGAGGCAAGCAGTAACCGTGCTGTGTGCGCCGTGCAGCGCTTCTGCGACAACCACTGCCACATGAGCAAGATCATCCTCTGGCTGAAGATTGCCGTCTCGTGTCTTCCTGCCGTCATCATCGGTCTGCCGCTCGACGACTGGATGGACGCGCACCTGTATACCCCCGTGGTCGTGGCGCTGATGCTGATTGTCTACGGCGTCGGTTTCCTGTTCATTGAGCAGTATAACAAGCGCCGCACGCCCCGCATCCGCACCCTCTCGCAGCTCACATGGAAAGACGCCGCCCTGATCGGCGTGTTTCAGGTTCTGGCGCTTGTGCCCGGCACATCCCGCTCCGGCGCGACCATCCTCGGCGGCATCCTGATCGGCGCCTCACGCTCGCTGGCGGCGGAATATACGTTCTTCCTTGCCATTCCGGTCATGTTCGGCGCCTCGGCGCTCAAGCTGGTCAAGTTCGGCTTCGGCTTCACCGGCACGCAGTTCGCCGTCCTTCTGCTGGGCATGGTGACCGCATTCGTCGTCTCTGTGCTCGCCATCAAATTCCTCATGGGCTACATCAAAAAGCACGACTTCACCGCTTTCGGCTGGTATCGCATCGCCCTCGGCGTCGTCGTCCTGCTCTACCACTTCTTCTCTGCCTGACATAAGCGCAAAGCTTCCCTGCGGAAGCTCGGTATTATAATCAGGAGGGACACCCGACGGGTGTCCCTCCGTTCTCAGGATGCCGTGAATAGGTCGGCGAAGTGTTTGGCGGCGGCGTACAGATTTTGAATGCCCTCAAAAATATTCGACGCATCGAATGCGCTCAGATAGGCGTCCGCCTCCAGCGTGAGATCGCCCGCGTAGCGGATCTCTCGCAGCGCCGACGCGATTACCGCAAAATCGATCGACATGGAAAACGGAATCTGGTGGGAATCGTGCAGCAGATCGTTGTCGTGAATGTGGAGCGCCTGAAGATGCTCTCCACCCAACGCCCGGATCATGTGGGCAGCGCCGTCGCCCGAGCCGCGCATTTCGGCATGCCCGAGGTCGAGACAGGCGACCAGATCGGGGTCATTGACCGCCTCCAAATGCGCCAGAAAGCTCTCGCCCGTTGCGCACGCGGCAAACGTCGAGTGCGACGCGCCCTTGTCCCAGCACCACATATTTTCCACTGCGATCTTCACGCGATGCTGCTTTGCAAACGGCAAAAGCTCGCAATACATCTCCGCATTCTGCTGCGGAGTCGCCAGATTGCACGGGTGGACGACACAAATCTTCGCACCCACCTCCGCCGCGCATTCGATCGCGCGCTTCAGATAGTCGATGCCGACCAGATCGGACGGAAAAGGCGCATGCGCCTGGTTGCAGACAATGCCGCAATCGCGCCCGATTTTGTTCAGCTTTTTCGTGAATTCAAGGTAATTCGGCGTGCTCAGCGGGTGACCTTCGAGAAAACAACGGTTTTCCCAACTGTATTTGCGCATGTTGAACATGGTAAAGTCCCATGCGTCAAAGCCGGCTTTTGCGATGTATTCAATCGCACGTTCCTCGCCGATGAGCCTCGCGGCAGAGCCGATCTCGGTCGATAGCTTCATTTTCGTCATCTCCGATGGGAAGGTTTGTCAAATCAGACTATCGCACATCCGTCCGTGTTTGTCAACCCCGGAGCGGAAATAATCGTCATAATCAAAACAGCAGTCACCCCGTTGGGGCAACTGCTGTTTGCAATATGTTTGCAGATTTACTGATAGCGGAGCTTCATGCCTTTGACGTGCAGGGGGTTGATTTGCAGGAGGACGGGGTCGCCGGGGGCACAGGGGACGTTCGTCACGTCGACGGCGCAGTGGAGCATGCCGATCGAGCCGACAACGGGGCAGCGATGCCCGTTGACGGTGACATACAGCCGCTCACGGCGCAGCAGAGCGCGCAGAGCGGAAAGCACGTCGCGCAGGCGGTCGCGCGTCCGCGTCCAGTTGGGCTGCGTGCGGGCGCGGAAGCCGTGATACCAGCCGACCGGCACGATGGCAAGGCGCGTCTCGCGCTTCGCCGTCCAGATGGCGGCATAGCCCGTGGAGTGCCCGGCGGGGAGGGTACGGATTTCGTCGACTGCGCTCTCGGCATAGCCGACGGGACACAGCTT
Organism: uncultured Oscillospiraceae bacterium; assembly: GCA_964425295.1. Taxonomy (GTDB): domain Bacteria; phylum Bacillota; class Clostridia; order Oscillospirales; family Oscillospiraceae; genus JAZOXB01. The sequence goes on from CAYRMX010000098.1 coordinate 3,147, forward strand.
GGTCGAAAACGGCATTCTGCCCAGAATCGCAGAGCCGAGCCGCACGCCGCCGCAGTGCATTTCCGGGAAGCGCAGGAACGCTGCCGAATTGCAGCAATGCACCGTTCCCGTCTCCAGCCCCGCCGCCTGAAGCTGCGAGACGGTCGACTGAAACGCCGTGAATTCCCGACGGGTGATGCTCGCCTTGCCGAACGCGCAGTTAAAATGTGTGTAAATGCCGCAGACGGCGAGGTGCTTGCATTCGCGGTAGACCGCGGCGAGCGGCTCGATCTCATCGGGCAGGAAGCCGTAGCGCCCCATGCCGGTGTCGATTTTCAGGTGTACCTGCGCGATGTCGGCGCGCTGGGCGGCAAGACGGTCGACCGTTTTTGCCGCTTCCGTCGAGCCGACGGTCAGGATCACCCGCAAATCGAGCAGACGGTCGATCGTCTCCTCGTCGTTCAGAGAGCGGAGCATGAGGATTTTGGCGTCGGGAAAGCCGTTTTCGCGCAGGAGCACCGCTTCGCGCACCTCCGTCACGCAGAAGCGGTCAATGCCGTGCTCGCTCAGCAGCTCCGCCAGCGGGAGTGCGCCGATGCCGTAGCCGTTGCCCTTGATGACCGCCCAGATCGGAACGCCGTGCGCCTGCTTTTTCAAATATTCGATGTTATGGGATAAATCCTCGCGACTCACCACATATGCGCTCATGCTTTCACCCCGTTATGCGTTCGATTTTCCTCGATTTTTCAGCATATAGACCTTTGCGGCAAGTCCGCGATAGGCGAGACTGCCCTTTTCTGCGATGAAATATGCGCTCTTTTTCAGCACATAGTCGTATTCGCCGACGAATTCCGTGAATTCGCCGCCGAAGCCCTTCTTGAAGCGGTAAAGCCCGTAGTGCGGGTTGTCCTCGGAGAGGTCGCCGGAGACGCCGCGGAAATCATAGACGCGGCTGCCGCTTTCGATCGCCCAGCGGATCATGCTCCATTGCAGCAGGTAGTTCGGCATCAGGTTGCGCTCACTGTTGGAGCTGGCGCCGTAAAGATACCAGACCTTGTCACCGTAACGGATGGCGAGCGTGCCGGCGATGGCGCGCCCCTCGTGGAACGCCATGTACAGGCGGGCGTGTTCGCCGAGGTTGTCCAGCATGGCGGCGAAGTACGACGCCGGACGGGTCACGAAATTGTCGCGCACGCCCGTTTCGACCATGATGCGCGTGAATTCCGGCACCATTTCCTTGCCGCAGATGCGCACCTCGACGCCCTTTTTGGTCGCAAGACGGATGTTATAGCGCCACTTCTGGTGGAACGAGGCGAGCATTTCCTCCTCGCTGCGCCCGTTCAGGTAAAGACGGAAGACGTAGCGCGGCTGGATCGCCTCAAAATTTTTGCCGTTGTGCAGGCAGCGGAAGCCGAAATCTTCCAGCATTTTGGAAAATTCGGTGTTGCTCGACGGCACGTCCGGGTCGAGCTTGATGACGTAAGCCTTTTCCTGCTTGGCAAGCTGCTTCGCCGCCTCGACCAGTTCTCTGAATGTCTCGCGGTCGTCCAAGTTGCAGACCGGACCGCGGCAGGCGTACATCATCTTTTTGCGCACGATGGGCATTTTGCGGATCAGGAAGGCGATGCTGCCCTTGATCTTGCCCGATTCGTCGCGGCAGAGGATCGCTTTCCACGTCCATGCCGGCTTCTGCTTCGCCCACAGCGCGCTCTGCGCAAAATGCCCCTCCGGGTGGGCTTGGATAAATGCCTCGTATTCTTCCAGATTCACCGGCGTTACAAGCTCTGTCATTCCCGTTCGCTCCATTTTTTGATAGTTTTTGAATTATGAATCGTATTTGAAACTGCTTGGCAGAATTTTGTGTTTCAATCATAGTGTACCATAAACCCTCCGCTTTTGCAAGCGTGCAGCGCAGATGAAGTGATGTGTGCTCACTATCATAATTTGCGGGCCGGCGCAACCCGCCGCCGATATCGCACCGACTTGTAGGGCGGAGGCATGTGTCAAGAGCAACATCGTCCACAGATGTGCAAAGACAGCGCCTACAGTTTACAACTTAGCATACCGCTGGCATTAGGTGGCTTTGCCACTTCTCAATCTTATTTTTAGATTTTTCTGCAATACACCGTACCGATTGTCTTTACCACTTGTTTTCAAAACCTTCGTTACGGCACCTCATCATTGGTTGGTGCGGCTTGCTTTCGAGGGAAACGGTGGATTCGCAGTGGAGGTATGAGCAAAGCTACGGCGACCTGCCACCGGCAGGTCGCTTGGGGTATGCGGAAAGGTCGGCTGGGTTCTGTTGCATCGGAGACCGATTTGAATTCTTCGAATCCACCTTCCGAATACCCGTATCAAAAAGAAGAACACCAACCTTTGGTTGGTGCGGCTTGCTTTCGAGGGAAACGGTGGATTCGCAGTGGAGGTATGA
>CAYRMX010000099.1:0-5405 GCA_964425295.1 uncultured Oscillospiraceae bacterium
CGTCTATCCCGGCATCATCAAGTTCCTCGGCTTCGAACAGGTCTTCAAAAACAGCCTCACCGGTCTTCCCATCGGCGGCGGCAAGGGCGGCTCGGACTTTGACCCCGCAGGAAAGTCCGACGCGGAAATCATGCGCTTCTGCCAGAGCTTCATGACCGCGCTCTACCGCTACATCGGGCCGGACATCGACGTTCCCGCGGGCGACATGGGCGTCGGCGGACGCGAGATCGGCTATCTCTTCGGGCAGTACCGCCGTCTCAAGGGCGTCTGGGAAAACGGCGTGCTCACCGGCAAGGGCTTCAGCTATGGCGGTTCTCTGACCCGTCCGGAAGCGACCGGCTACGGCGCGATGTACTATCTGGAAGAAGTGCTCAAGCACGAGGGCGAGGACATCAAGGGCAAGACGATCGCCTGCGCGGGCTTCGGCAACGTCACATGGGGCATCTGCAAAAAAGCCCGTCAGCTCGGTGCAAAGGTCATCACGCTTTCCGGCCCCGACGGCTACATTCTCGACGAAGATGGCGTCTCCTCGAGCGACGAAAAGATCAACTATCTGCTCACCATGCGCAGCTCGGGCAGAAATCGCGTGCAGGACTATGCCGACAAGTTCGGCGTGCCGTTCTTTCCCGGCGAGAAGCCGTGGGGCGTCAAGGCGGACGTCATTATGCCGTCTGCGATGCAAAACGACGTGAAAATGGACTCGGCGGAGAAGATCGTCGCCAATGGTGTGAAGTATTACATTGAGGTTGCGAACATGCCGACGACGAACGACGCACTTTACTACCTGATGAGTCAAAAGAACATGATCGTTGCGCCGTCAAAGGCGGTCAATGCGGGCGGCGTAGGCGTTTCGGCGCTGGAAATGGCGCAAAACTCCGAGCGGCTGGTCTGGTCGGCGGAGGAAGTCGACGCGCAGCTCAAGCGGATGATGCAGAACATCCACAAGGTCTCCGCCGAGGCCGCCGAGGAATACGGGCTGGGCTACAACCTCGTCGCCGGCGCGAACATCGCGGGCTTCAAAAAAGTCGCCGAAGCCATGATGGAGCAGGGTATTTTCTGATACATATGCAAAAAGAGTTCGGGTCAGTGACCCGAACTCTTTTTTCGCTATTATTTCAGGGTAGCGCAGTCGATGGGCTTGCCGCGCAGCATGAGCAGACCGTGATCGAGCGCGGGCAGGACGGCTTCGAGATTTTCCCGCGCCGCCTTGGGACTGCCGGGGAGATTGACGATCATGGTGCGGGCGCGAATGCCGGCGACGGCGCGTGAAAGCATGGCGCGCGGCGTGATCTTCGCAGAGGCGGCACGCATGGCTTCGGGAATGCCGGGAGTGAGCCGTTCGACGACGGAAAGCGTCGCTTCCGGCGTGACGTCGCGCGGCGCGAAGCCCGTGCCGCCGGTGGTCAAGACGAGGGCGACATCCTCCGCGGCGGCGTCTTTGAGCGCCTGCGCGATTTTTTCCTGCTCATCGGGAACGATTTGAAGCTCCACGACCCGATAATTCGCCGCTTCCAGCAGGGTTTTGACCAGCGGGCCGCTTTCATCGGGGCGTTCGCCGCGCGCGGAGCGGTCACTGACGGTGATGACTTTTGCCGTATACATCTGCATCCCTCACTTTCCGAACGGGCAAATGGGATAATGGCAGGTCTTGCAGCCGAGGCACAGCCCGCCCTCGCCGAGCACGACAAAGTCCCGTTTTTCCACCGGCACACCGGCGGCAATGCGTGGGAGCATCAGGTCGAAAATCGTCGCAGCGGCGTACATGACGCAGCCGGGAAGCCCCATGATGGGCATGCCGTCTTCAAAATAACCCAGCAGGAACATTGCGCCGGGCAGGACGGGCGCGCCGTAGGTGACCATGCGCGCGCCGCTCGCCTTGATCGCGCCGGGGGTGTTGTCGTCGGGGTCGACGCTCATGCCGCCGGTGCAGAGGATCAGCTCGACATCCTCGCTGCGCACGTCCTCAATGGCGGCGCGGATGTTGTCCATGCCGTCGTCAACGCAGCGGTGCTCGACCATCTCGATGCCGTATTCTTTCAGCTTGGAGACGAGGACGGGCGTGAAGGTATCCTTGATTCTGCCGTGGAAGACCTCGCTGCCGGTGGTGATGACGGCGGCGCGCTTGAGGCGGTAAGGCAACAGCTCCAAGATGGGCGCACCGTCCGCGATTTTTTCGGCTTCGAGCAGCTTGGCTTCCTCGATAACAAGCGGGATGACCCGCGTGCCGCAGAGCTTATCTCCGACGTGAACAGGGGTGTTCCCCTTGCGCGTGGCGATCATCAGCTCGTCGACGGAGTTGATGGCGCAGAGCTTTTCGGAGTTGACGCGGAACAGTCCGTCGATGGCGGCGGTCAGCTCGATCTTGCCCTCCTTGACCTCGCTGCGGTGCATATTCTCATTTTTGCAGATTGCACACAGGCGCTCGGCGGCGTCGTTTTCATGCAGGATGCCCTCACGCATCTCCCAGACGTAAAGCGTCTCCTTGCCCATCGACAGGAGCACGGGGATGTCCTCCGCTGTGACGACGTGCCCCTTGCGGAAGCGCGGCCCCTTGAATTCTCCGGGAATGATCTGCGTCATGTCGTGGCACAGGACGTGCCCGACGGCGTCTTCGGTTTTGATCCGTTTCATTATGCTTCCTCCCTGATCTCGATGGTGTCTCCGGCGCGGATACGTCCCTCTTTGACCACTTCGGCAAAAATTCCCTCCGTGGGCATGACGCACTTCCCCGTCGCCTTTTTGATCGCGCAGTCATTGTGGCATTCCTTGCCGATCTGCGTCACGCGCAGAAGCGTCTCGCCCACGGCGAGCAGCGTCCCGACCGGAAGCGTCTTCAAAACGATGCCGCGCGTGACGATATTCTCGGCGAATGCGCCGTTCGTCAGTTCCAGACCGAGTGTGCGCATGGTATCAATGCTCTCGTCCGCCAGCAGGCTGATCTGGCGGTGCCAGTCGCCGGCATGGGCGTCGCCGACGATGCCGTGATGACATTTCACGTCGATATACGCCACCTCACGCTTACGAATGCCCTTTCGGTCGCTGATGCAGACTGCTACTACCTCTGCCATGCCGATTCCTCCTTGTAATAGTCTCCGCTCTTGCCGCCGCTCTTTTGCAGCAGACGGATGTCCGTGATCTCCATGTCCCGCTGCACCGCTTTGCACATGTCATAGATCGTCAGCGCCGCCACAGAAACGGCGTGCAGCGCCTCCATTTCCACGCCGGTCTGCCCCGTGCAGCGGGCAGTCGCCCGAAGCAGGATGCCGCTTTCTTCATACGCAAAGTCGATATCCACGCCGCTGAGCGGCACAGGATGGCACATCGGGATGGCAGAGGCAGTCTGCTTTGCAGCCATGATCCCTGCCACCTGCGCCACGGCGAGGACGTCGCCCTTTGCCATGCGCCCGCCGCGGATCAGCTCCAGCGTCTCCGGCGCCATGCGGACACGCCCCATCGCCGTCGCGGTACGCGCCGTTTCCGCCTTTTGCGAGACGTCTACCATGCGCGCGCGTCCCTGCTCGTTAAAATGTGTCAGCTCCATGCTTCATCCTCCGATCTCGTTCATCTGTCGCCCGGCGTCGCTTTCGCGCCCGACGGTCAGGTGGTGGCGCTCCGGCTTTTCGGCGATTCCGGCGCGAATGGCTTCTTCCAGCGCCGCTCCGCACAAGCCGCGCAGACTGCGTTCCCGCTCGGAATGCAGGCAGGGCTTGAGCTTGCCGTCCGCCGTGACGCGGATGCGATTGCAGCGGTCGCAGAAGCATTGGCTGATCGGTCGGATCAGCCCGACCGTGCCGCGATAGCCGGGGACGCGGTAAAGCTGCGCCACGCCGTCGTCGCCGAGCAGGGTGAGCTGCGGCACGGCGCGCAAAACGGCTTCCGCACCGACGTAGTTGTTCCAATCGGCGCACTGCCCCATCGGCATCAGCTCGATAAAGCGGAGGGAATAGTCGTTTTCCCGCGTCAGCTCCACAAGCGCCGAAATTTCGTCGATATTGAACCCGCCCATGAGGACGGTGTTGAGCTTCGTTCGTTGAAAGCCCGCCCGCTTTGCCGCGTCCAGTCCGCGAAAGACCTGTTCGAGCGTGCCGCAACGAGTGATATGGGCAAATTTTTCGGGGGCGAGCGTGTCGAGGCTGACGTTGAGGCGGTCGACCCCAGCCGCTTTCAGCTCGGCGGCAAATTCGGGCAGCAAACTTCCGTTCGTGGTCAGGGTCAGTTCCCGCAGACCCGGAAGCGCCCGCAGTTGGCGGCACAGACTCACGATCCCGCGCCGCACGAGCGGCTCACCACCCGTCAGACGGATCTTTTCAATGCCGCAGGCGACCGCCGCCCGCCCGATCTCCGCAAGCTCCTCGATGGAGAGGATGTCGCGGTGCGGTTTTTTTTCGACGCCGTCCTCGCCCATGCAATACCGGCAGCGGTAATTGCACAGGTCGGTCACGGACAGGCGCAGATAATTCACGGTTCGATCCATGTGTTCTCCTTTTGCATCAGGGGCAGGATCTCGGACGGCTCAACCGTCACGGTCTCTGCGCCGGAAAGCGCCGCCCATTCTTCACTCGTCAGCGCCATGTGAAGCGGCTGCCCGCCCGGTGAGCGGAGCATCAGCGTCACGCCATGCGCGTCCTGCGTTTGGCGCAGCACGCGGCAGGAAAAGCGGTTTTTTCCGTTTTCCGAAGCGGGCTTGAGCCGCAGAGCGACGGTGTCGCACGACGGCGGAAGTGCATAGTCCAGATGCAGCCCCCACGGCGCGCAATACACATGCGTGTCGTCCTCCCGCGCCGCCGGAGCAAGATTCTTCCGGCCCGACAGCAGCGCCGCGCTGACCGTTTCGGGCGCGGCAAGAAGGCGGTCAACGGTCGTTTTTTCCTCCGATTTTCCGTCCACAAGGACGCAGACGGAGGTGCAGAGGGCGGAAACCTCGTTCAGGTCGTGCGAAACATAGAGCACGTCGCCGGAAAACTGACGCAGCGTGTCGGCAAGCTCCATTTCCAGCCGCCATTTCAGATAACTGTCCAGCGCAGCAAACGGTTCGTCAAGCAGCAGCACCTCCGGGCGGTTGAGCAGGATGCGCGCCAGCGCAACACGCTGCTGCTGCCCGCCGGAAAGTCGGTTCGGCTTGCGGTGCTCCAAGCCCTCCAAGCCGAATGCGCGGAGTTTTTCCATCGCCAGCGCGCGCCGCTCGCGACGGCTGCCCTCGCGCACGCCTGCAACGAGGTTTTGCAGCACGGTCATATTGGGAAACAGGGCGTACTGCTGAAACAGATAGCCCACGCGGCGCTTCTGCGGCGGCAGGCAGATGTGTTTTTCGCTGTCAAACAGCGTGCGTCCGTTGAGGACGATCGTGCCGCTGTCCGGCGTTTCGATGCCGGCGATGCACTTGAGCGTCATGCTCTTGCCGCAGC
>CAYRMX010000100.1:0-5313 GCA_964425295.1 uncultured Oscillospiraceae bacterium
ACCTCACCCGCATCAACCTGATGAAGGCCTACACGCCTGACAGTGATACGCCGGTTATCGTGTCGAAGGCAGTCGCCGTGGTCGGTGGCGGCAACGTTGCCATGGACGCGGCCCGCTGCGCAAAGCGTCTGGGCGCGGAGCATGTTTACATCGTCTATCGTCGCGGCGAGGCGGAAATGCCCGCCCGTCTGGAAGAACTGCACCATGCCAAGGAAGAGGGCATCGAGCTTTGCACCCTCTGCAACCCGACCAAGATTCTGGACGATGGAAACGGTCGTGTCGGCGCAATGGAGTGCATCCGCATGGAGCTGGGTGAGCCGGACGCTTCCGGTCGCCGCCGCCCTGTCGAGATCGCGGGCAGCGAATTCGAGCTGGCGGTCGACACCGTCATCATGGCGCTCGGCACTTCGCCGAACCCCCTCATCCGCTCGACCACGCCGGGTCTGGAGACGAACAAGAAGGGGTGCCTCGTCGTCAACGAGGAGAACATGACCACCCGCGAAGCGGTCTATGCCGGCGGCGACGCCGTCACGGGCGCTGCGACGGTCATTCTGGCGATGGGCGCGGGCAAGAAAGCCGCCGCTGCCATCCATGCCCGTTTTCAGCAGAAGTAAGGTATAAATCCCGCGTAGATTTCCCATACTTTTCATAGACGACCGCCTCCCTCGGCACTGTCGGGGGAGGCGTTTTTTGGAGGTATGAGCATGAAAGTGAAGGACATCATGTCGCGAAGAATCGTCAGCATCGCGCCGGAGGAAAGCGCCGCCGTTGCGGCGCGCATGCTCTCGCGGCACAACATCGGCGCGCTGCCCGTCTGCGGAAAGGAGGGGCGGCTGCGCGGGCTGGTGACGGATCGGGACATCGTGCTGCGCTGCGTCGCCGCCGACGAAGACCCCACTGGGGTCAAGGTTTCCGAGATCATGACGCGGCGCGTCCTCTCTGTCGGGAGCGAGGACACCGTCAAGACCGCCGCCGATCTGATGGCGCGCGAGCAGGTGCGACGGCTGCCCGTCGAGGAAAACGGGAAGCTCGTCGGCATGCTCTCGCTTGCCGATCTGGCGCGGCTGCCCGACCATTCGACCGAAGCCGCCGAAGCTCTGAGCGAGATCTCGCTCAATATGAAGCGGCTGTAAGAAGAAACGGTGCAGCATGCCCCCGCCGATCAAACGATCGTCGGGGGCGTGCTTGTCAATTGTGCGTTCCGTTTTCGGTGTTACAGCAGAATCAGAAAGATTTCCAGGTCTCCCGACACTAAGGACTGTCCCCCTCCGATATCTTCGTCATACTGATAATATTCCATGACACACTGATAGCCATTATCATTGTGGTTATAACCCTCATAGCGGTCGTTTAGCCCGAACGTATGCGCCATTTCATGAATCAGATTGATTCCCATGCAGGCAAGAACATCAACATATTCGTTCCCTGTGTCAGGGAGAAGATTCATAAAATGTATCACCGGACGGTTATAATACACGATTGCAATAGTTGTACCCAGCATATCTCGGTGATGGGGAAATCAACCTGCTTGGGGCAGAGACCGTTGCGCCGACATTAGCGTAAATAATTGCGCTGCTCAGAGTATCTGAAGCCAGTGCGAACTCGCCTGTCATTCCCGAAGCATTATTCCATGTGAGCGTTGATCCAGTCGGCGTTTGCCGTGACGGTCAGGGTGTAGGTGCTGCCGCTGAGCGTGTAGGCGACATCCTCCGAGCAATTGCCGAGCGCGTCATACATGAACGGTGCGGGGATGGCATACTTTTCCGTGCCCTGCTCGTAGAGGACGAACGATCCGTCGCCCTACATGACAGGGGGGCTGCAAGATTGAGCGTGAATGCGTAGGAATAGTCCGCGGCGCGCTCCTTGACGATGATGTTTTCTTTCACCGTGCCGGGGTCAACGATGGACTCGAGGTCAACGCCGGGAAGCACATCTTCATAAAGAACGCTACTCGAAAAAACGGCATTCTGTGCGTCCTCGACCGTCCGAAATGCGTTTTCGGGGTTTGTTACCTCGGCGGCGACGGCGGTTCGGGGCGGCACTCGCCGTGCACGCAAACAGGGAGAGCAGCAGTGCGAGGTACAGGAACATTGCACGCAGTCGCTTTGATGTTTTCATACATTCCTCACGTTCTTTTGTCATAATTCGGTTGGACGGACAGGAAACACCTTGCGCGGCGGATAATTTCGGTATAGCACGGCAAAAGTTGCGCAGCAAGTAAAAATCAGCAAAATAACCTTCCGCATTTCCACGCGATCTTCTGATTTCTCAAATGCGAGCATTTTTCAGATTGAACATGCTTTAGAAAAATCATGCTCTGATTTTTGCGATTTCGGACTTTATTGACAGCCTGAAAACCGCCAATCGAATGATTGGCGGTTTGGGTTAGGGCAGGTTGATGTAATTCAGCGGGTTGACTGTGCCGCCGTTATAGTAGATGGTGAAGTGCAGGTGTGGGCCGGTCGACCAGCCGGTCGAGCCGACGTAGCCAATGACCTGACCCTGCGTGACGTATTCGCCGTTGGAGACGACGCGGCTGTCCATGTGACCATAGCGAGTGGAGAAGCCGTCGCCGTGGTTGATGACGATGCAGTGTCCCCAGCCGGTCGAGCCGTCATAGACCGAAAGCGTGACCGTACCGCTCTTGGAGGCGTAGACCGGCGTGCCGGTGTTTGCCGCGAGGTCGACGCCGTTGTGCAGGCGCATATAGCCGAGGATCGGGTCCATGCGCATGCCGTAGCGGCTCGTCAGGCAGGCATAGCCGTTGCGGCTGACCGGGAAGATGAAGCCGCCGTCCGAGGGGGCTTCCGTCGACGGGTCGGAGGAATAGTTGCCGGAGGACTGCTGCTTGCGGTCTTCTTCCTCTTTCTGCTTGGCTTCGGTGTATTCCTTTTCCATTTTTGCGATTTCCGCGTCCTTTGCGTCGGCTGCCTCACGGAACTGCTTCGTGATCTCGATCAGCTCGTCCTGCTTTGCGGCAAGCTCGACGAGAATGGCATCTGCCGCCTCGCGCTTCGCCTGAAGCTCCGCCTTGGCGTCGTTCAGCTCCAGCTTTTTCAGCTCCAGCGAGGATTTGTTTTCCGCCAGCTCGTCCTTTGCGGCGAGTACCTCGGCGGCGACGTCACGCATTTCGTCCATCATGCGCTGGTCGGCTTTTGCGATCTCCTCGATCATGGCGCGGCTGGTCAGCATGTCCGAAAAGCTGTCTGCTTCCAGCAGAACCGACCAGTAGGAAACCTCGCCGCGCTCCTGCATGACGCGCATGCGCTGCCGATAGGACTTGAACAGGGCGTCCTGCTTCTGTCTCAGCTCGTCCAGCTCCGCCTGCTTTTCGGCAATGAGCAGATTGTACTGATGAAGCTGCGCCTCCAGATTCTCGACCTCCTGCGCCGCCGCCTCGATGTCAAGATCGATCTGCGTTTTTTCCGCGACGTAGGTGTTGGCTTCCTCGGTGTTCGCGTCCAGCAGGCGCTGCGCCTCGGCACGGTCTTCCTCGATCTGCTTCGCCTCCTCTTCCAGACGGTCGATCTCCTTTTTGATCTCCGAAGAAGACTTTGCGCCGACCTGCGGGAAACCGGCGAGCATCAGTGCGGCGATCAATGTAAACGCAAAAATGCGCCGTAAAGCATGTGATTTCATAACATCCTCCCAGAATGTTTCCGATTTGTAACTATTCTAGCATAAAGTCCTGCGTTTTGCAAGACTTCTTCAAAAAATTTATGTAAACTTTTGACGATTTCAGCCGAGCATGGCGTCGAGCGCCGCGTTGTCGGTGAAGCGGATGACCAGCCGGTTGGGGAGACAGACGATCGGCGCGCCGGCGTTGGCGGGAGCGTGGTGAACGCAGTCCTGCGCGGCGCAGGTGGCGGCAGTGACGGAGACTTTGCCGTCTTTGACAGTGAGGACGTTCCAGTCGTCGCCGAACGCAATGCGGTATTCGCCGTCGGCGGAAAGGTCGAGTGTCTGCACCGCCTCGCCGCCGGAATAGACCACGGCGGTCGCGGCGGGCGTCGCGCCGAGGAAAATCAGTGCACTGAGCGCTGCGCAGAGGACGGCAAGGGCAGAAAAAAGAAGAATCCAGCTTCGCGTTTTCATCGTGCAATCACCTCGAATTCACAGCCGCGCAGCAGGGGGGCTGCGCCCTCGGTCGCGCGGAGCGTGCCGTCGCTCAGGATGAAGACCGCTTCAAAATCCGACTGCGCGCGCCAGAATTCGACTGCGTCCTCCAAGCCCATGACGAACAGAGCGGTGGAATAGGCGTCGGCGCGCGTGCCGCTGTCTGCGATGACGGTGACGGAGGCAAGCCCGCTTTCGGCGGGGAAACCGGTTTTCGGATTAAGAATGTGGTGATAGCGCGTGCCGTTGTGTTCGAAGTAGCGCTGATAGCCGCCGGAGGTTACGAGCGCCTTTTCTCCGTGGAATTCGAGCCGCGCGATCGCAGTGGACGGCTCGTTCGGGTCAGCAATGCCGACCGCCCACGCGCTGCCGTCGGGCTTGTCTCCGACGGTTTGCACGTTTCCGCCAAGCGAGAGCAGCGCTGCCGTGACGTCCTGCGCCCGTAAAAGCGCCGCGCAGTGCTCGGCTGCAAAGCCCTTGGCGATGCCGCCGAGATCGAGCTGCGTGCCGGCGTCGACCGTGAGGGTGTCGCCCGAAAGATGCAAATGCTCCGTTCCGACGCGGGAGAGTGCGTCAGCCCGCGCGGCGTCTGCGGGGACGGCATGCTTCTCGCCCGTGAAGCCCCATGCGAGCACCAGCGGATAGACCGTCGGGTCAAACGCTCCGCCCGTTTCGCGGCTCAGTGCCGCCGCGTCGCGCAAAAGGGAAACGGTGCTCTCGGAAAGCACGGCGCGCCCGTCGCGATTGAGGCGAAAAATCTCACTGTCTTCGTCCGTGACGGACAAAAGCGCTTCCAACCGCCGCAGCTCCGTTTTGACCGAATCAAGTGCAGCCTCCTCGCCCCAGACGGTGAGCTGTATGAGTGTGTCCATTGCGAAAAGCTCCGCGCGGTGCGGCTCGGTTTGCGTGCAGCCGCTCAAAAGGAGCGTCAAAAGCAGGAATCCTGCCAAAATCCGTTTCATAGCATCACCAAAATTCGAATTTTTTCAAAAATAGTATAGCAAAAACGAAAAAAATGGTCAAATAGTATTTGACTTTTTTCGAAAGAAATGTTAGAATAGACGAGCCGCGTTGAAGAGGTTCACAAGTTGAGCATGCTCACACCTCCAGAGCGAGACTACAATAAAGGTAGGTGCAAGAGAAATGCAGGCAGTTATCGTTACCGGTGGCAAGCAGTACAGCGTCAAGGAGGGCGAC
>CAYRMX010000101.1:0-5292 GCA_964425295.1 uncultured Oscillospiraceae bacterium
GGTCAAGGAGGTCTGCGCAGCCTGCGGCGGCAGCGGCGGCGGCAAGCCTGACTCCGCAATGGGCGGCGGCAAAGACCGCATGAAGCTCGACAATGCGCTGGCAACCGTCGACGAATTCGTCGCAGCCAACGTGCAGTAAGGAGGAACGACGATGAACGACTGCATTTTCTGCAAGATTCTCGCGGGGGAAATTCCCTCGAAGAAGCTGTTTGAAGACGAGCTGTGCATGGCGTTTTACGACATCGAGCCGCTAGCGCCGCAGCACTTCCTCGTTATTCCCAAGACGCATATCACCGGTGCGAACCGCATCAATGAGGAAAATGACGCGCTCGTCGGGCATATTTTCACGGTGATCGCGCGTTTGACGGCGGTGCTGGGCTTTTCCGACGGCTTCCGCGTGGTGACTAACTGCGGCGCCGACGCCGGTCAGACGGTCGAGCACCTGCACTTCCACGTTCTCGGCGGAAAGAAGCTCGGGAGCTTTAACTGATAACCTCGCTGCTGCGGCGGCAGTCAAACTGTGGCTGCGCCGCGGCAGCTTTCTCATTGGCGGCGTGCCGAAAGAAAGAGAGGGCATATGCGCAGACTGATGATTTTTGCGCTTTCCTTTGCGGGCGCGGTGGCGGTATATTTGTGGCTGATCCCGAATGCGGCGGTGCTCTACGCGGCGTTCGGGGCGCTTGCGCTGCTGATCGGGCTGCTGTTTGTCCGCGCGGAGCGGGTGCGGCGGGTGCGCATTGCCGCGTTCGGCGCGGCGGTCGCCCTGTTTTGGTGCATGGGCTATGAACGCATGTGCATTGCGCCGCTTCGGGCACTGTGCGGGGAAGACCGTCTGCTGACCGCCGAGGTCGCCGACGCCCCGGAGCCGACAAAATACGGCTGTCGCGTGCTTGTGCGCGCCGCGGGCGGGCGGATCATGCTCTATCTCAACGATGAATATGCGACGCTTGAACCCGGCGACCGCGTGACGCTTCGTGCGCAGATTGTAGACGTGTCCGACGGCGGCGAGGCGGAAAACCTCTCGTTTCAGGCGCGGGACATTTCGCTGCTTGCCTTCCCGGAGGGCAAAGTCACGGTCGAGCAGGGAGGGGCTGCGACGCTGCGGACGCTTCCTGCCCGCACAGCGCGGGCAATTGAAAAGAAGATCACCGCCCTCTTTCCTGCGGACACGGCGCCGTTCATGCGGGCGCTTTTGATGGGCGAGACGAGCGGGCTGACCTATGAAACGGAGAACCGAATGTCCGTGACGGGCATTTCACACATCGTTTCCGTCTCCGGTATGCACATTTCGCTCCTCGTTGGGGCACTGCGGCTACTGTGCTTCCGCAAAAAGCGGCTGACGGCGGGCGTGGGCATCGGGGCGATGATGTTCTTTGCTGCCATGCTGGATTTTCAGCCATCCGTGACGCGGGCGGTCATCATGAACTCGATCGTTCTGCTTGCGCCGCTGGTTCGGCGGGAAAACGACGCGCCGACCACGCTGAGCGCGGCGCTGCTGGTCATTCTGCTGAGAAATCCGTGGGCGCTGGCGAGCCTGAGCTTGCAGCTTTCGTTCGGCGCGATGGCGGGCATCGTTCTGCTGACGCCGAGGATTTACGACCGGCTGCTCGTCACGCTGCGCTATGCGTCTTGCCGCAATCGGCTGCTTGCGGGCGTGATCAAAGCCGCGGCGCTCAATCTGGCGATGAGTCTCGGCGCGATGATCTTCACCACGCCGCGCATTGCCGTCGCATTTCAGACCGTTTCCGTCATTGCGCCCGTGAGCAATCTGCTCACGATGTCAGTTTTGAGCCGGGCGTTCACCGGCGGATTTGCGGTGGTGCTCGCCGGATTCGCGGTTGCGCCGCTCGGAAAAGCCGGAGCGTGGGTGCTTTCGTGGGCGGTGCGGCTTGTGCTGTGGGTCATTGAGGCGCTGTCCGACGTGCCGTATGCGGCGGTCTACACCGACCGATTCTATATCGCCGCGTGGCTGGTTGCCGCCTATCTCATGCTGGGCGTCTTTTTCCTGTGCCGAAAGCGAAAACCGGCGGCGCTGCTTGCGTCGATCGTCGGGACACTGGCGGTTGCGGTGGTGTTTTGCAGCCTGAGCCGCCCGGAATGCAGCGTGACGGCACTGGACGTCGGGCAGGGGCAGTGCATTTTGCTCGAAAGCGGCGGCGTATGTGTCGCGGTCGACTGCGGCGGGAGCTATGCTGACGAAACGGGCGAACAGCTTGCCCGAAGACTGCTGATGTCGGGCGAACGGAAGCTCGACGCCCTTGTTTTGACCCATTTCGACACCGACCACGTCGGCGGCGTGATGCAGCTTCTTTCACGCATGGAGATCGGCGCGATCTTTGCGCCGGATATTTCCGATGACAGCGGAAACCGCGAGGTCATCGAATGCGCTGCGGAGGCGGCACAGGTGCCGCTGAACTATGTGCGTCGGGACACGACGCTGGAATTTGCGGGTGGGTGCGTTAAACTGTTTGCGCCGGAACAGTCTTTTTCCGACAATGACGGTCTGGCGGCGTTGATGTCCCTGCAAGAATGTGATATACTGATCACGGGCGACATGGATATCGCCGCGGAGCATCGGCTGCTTCAATCGCATGCTCTGCCCGATGTGGAAATTCTCGTCGCCGGACACCACGGCGCAGCCAACGCCACCGGCGCGCGGCTGCTGGCAGTGACGAAGCCGGAGGCGGTCATCATCTCCGTGGGAAAGAACTCTTACGGACACCCGACAAGCGCGGCGCTTGAACGCATTGCGGCGGTCGGCGCGGCGGTGTACCGAACCGACTTGGACGGCGACATTACGATCTTGAGGTAACGAATATGGCAACAAAACCGGCGGGAAACGGCAGCGAACAACTGAAAAATGACCTGCGGCAGAAGTCGCCGGGGCGGTTTTATGTCCTCTGCGGCGAGGAGGATTACCTGCGCCGTTACTATCTCGGACAGCTCAAGAAGCAACTCGTCGAGGAGCTGACGGAGGACTTCAATTTCCACCGCTTGACGGCGGAAACATACTCCTTGCAGGCACTTTCCGATGCGCTCGAGGCGCTTCCGATGATGGCGGAGCGATCGATGGTGCTTCTGGAGGATGTGGAGCTGTTCGACCGTCCGGAGACGGAGCGCGAACGGCTGACGGAGCTGTTTTCCGACGTGCCGGAATACTGCTGTCTGGTGCTGGCGTATCAGGACTTCAAGCCCGACAAGCGGAAGAAAAAACTCTGGGAGAGCATCGAAAAGCATGCCGTGCTTGCGGACTTCCCCTATCAAAGCGAGACGGATCTGCGCCCGTGGATCGCGCGGCATTTTCGCGGCGAGGGCAAGCAGATTGCGCCGGAGCTGTGCAGCTATCTCATTCAGCAGTGCGGCGTGTCCATGACGCGGCTCGACGCCGAGATCGCCAAGATCTGCGCCTATTCCGGCGCGGAGACGGTCGTGCGGGCGGACATCGACGCCGTGGTCGAGCCGACGCTCGAGGCAGTGGTGTTCCAAATCTCCGACGCGCTGGCGCAGCGGCAGTTTGACCGTGCGCTGGAGCGGCTTCAGGTGATGTTCAAGCTGCAGGCAGAGCCTATCCCGATCGTCGCCGCCATCGGCGCGCAGATGCGCCGGCTGCGGGCGGCAAAGGTCTTGCAGGCGGAGGGCAAGGGCGCGCAGGAGCTTGCGGCGCTGTGCGGCGTTGCGCCCTATGCCGCAAACAAGACCATGACGCAGGCGCGTCGGCTGTCCGAACGCTTCTGTGAGCGGGCGGTCGAACTGAGCTGTGAGACGGATTACCGCATGAAGACGTCCTATGACGACCCGAAGCGCCTGACGGAGCTGCTGATTTTATCCCTTGCCGAGGAGGCGCGTCATGATTAAGCTCAAACAGGCGGTCGTGGTCGAAGGACGCTACGACAAAAACACCCTTTCCCAGCTCATTGACGCGCCGATCTTCGAGACGAACGGCTTCGGCGTCATGCACGACCGAACGCTGCTGAACTTTTTGCGCCGCGTGGCGGAAAAACGGGGGCTGATCGTTCTGACGGACTCCGACGGAGCGGGATTTGTCATTCGGAATTTCCTCAAGGGGGCACTTCCGAAAGACAAGGTGCTGCACGCCTACATCCCCGACGTGGCGGGCAAGGAACGCCGCAAGGCGCATGCCGGGAAAGAGGGGAAGCTCGGCGTGGAGGGCATGCCGCCGGAGGTTCTGCTGCGGGCACTGCAAAACGCAGGCGCGCAGACCGAGGTGAGCGATGCACCGACGGAGAAAATTACGAAGACAGACCTGTTTCTTGCGGGGCTTTCCGGCACGGCGGACAGCGCTGCGCGGCGCACGGCGCTGATACGGTCGCTGGGCTTGCCGGAGCATCTGGGGAGCAATGCGTTTCTCGACGCGCTGAACCTGATGATGAGCCGCGAGGAATTTTTGAAACAATTTGGGGAATGCCATGATTGATATTTCGGTAAACGGACTGGTCAAGTCCTTTGAGGTCGGCTCGACACTGCTCGACGGACTGACATTTGACATCCATGAGGGCGAATGTGTCGGCATTATGGGCCGCAACGGTTGCGGCAAGACGACGCTTTTTCGTCTGCTGACGGGCGAACTGACGCCCGACGAGGGCGAGATCGTGATCGCGGCGGGGAAACGCCTTGGCTTGATCTCACAGATTCCGCATTATCCGGCGGGATACACCGTCGAAGACGTGCTGCGCACGGCGTTTGCCGAGCTGAACGCCATCGGAAAACGGATGGAGCGGCTGGCAGAGCGCCTGACCGCCGACGCGCCGAAGACACTGCTCGACGAATACGATCGCCTGAGCAACGCCTTTCACGTCGGCGGCGGCTATGAACAGGACACGGAGGTCGACAAGATCTGCAACGGTCTCGGCATCGGGGCGGGCATGCGCGGGCAGAAATTCGACCGACTTTCCGGCGGCGAGAAGACCCGCGTCAACCTCGGACGGCTTCTACTGGAAAAAACGGATATCCTGCTGCTCGACGAACCGACGAACCACCTCGATCTGCGCAGCGTGGAGTGGCTGGAGGACTATATCAAAAAATTCAAGGGCACGGTGCTGACCATCTCGCACGACCGCTATTTCCTCGACCGCGTGGTCGGACGGATCATCGAGATCGCAGCGGGCAAGGCGGAGTTCTACAGCGGAAATTATACGTTCTATTTGCAGGAAAAGCAGGAACGCTTCAACCGCCAGCTCCGCCAGTATGAGCAGGAGCAGGCGAAGCTCAAACAGCTTGGCTATACTGTCGAGCGCATGAAGGGCTGGGGCATCAACAACCGCGTGCTCTATC
>CAYRMX010000102.1:0-5148 GCA_964425295.1 uncultured Oscillospiraceae bacterium
GCCTCTCGCAGGCAGCGACCGCCAAGGCAAAGGAACTCGCGCCCGATCTGGCGCTCGACGGCGAAATGCAGTTCGACGCTGCGGTTTCTCCGGTCGTCGGTCAGCTCAAGTTCCCCGGCAGCCCCGTCGCCGGCTATGCCAACACCTTCATCTTCCCGTGCATCGAGGCGGGCAACATCGGCTATAAGATCGCCCAGCGTCTGGGCGGCTACGAAGCCTACGGCCCCATCCTGCTGGGCCTGAACGCCCCGATCAACGACCTCTCCCGCGGCTGCAACGCTGATGAGGTCTACAAAATGGCGATCATCACCGCCGCCCAGAAGTAAACACCTGCAAAAAGTTGCTTTTTTGAGCTTAAAATTCAGCGCGCCGCTTCCCGATCGGGAAGCGGCGCGCTTTGTGATTCAACGGAGAGCCTAAATCGCTCAGAGCAGCTTACGCTTTTGAAGCTCAAACTCTTCGGGCGAGAACAAACCTTTTTCCAACAACTCGCCGAGCTGCGACAGCTCGGCCGCGGCGCTTGTGGCTGGCACGTGCGCCGCTTTCTGCTGCTTCAGCTCGTCACCGAGTTGCTTGATGCGCTTCTGGAACGCGTCTACATCGCTTGCGTTGAACCAGCGCACGTCCACTCCGACTCCGCCGCCGGCAAAGGCGATCTCAAAAATTGAGGTTTTCGTAGCGGCGTATAAATACTCAAAGAGAATGAGCAGAGCGACGCCCCCTAAAGCAATCAGCAGATCAAGTTTGACGCTACTGCCTGACATAAGCATATCAAGTATGCCCGTAACACATGCAATCCCGCCGAGGATCGACGCAATACGCATCCAGATATTGCGGATATGAACAAAGCCCGTGCCGGTCACGTTCGAGATGTCGACGACCCGCTCCTCCCGTATGTGCGCAAGCGCCGCCCCGTGCTATGCGCTGGATTGCAACGTGGAAGACATCATCTGCTTCGTGCGGGAATGACCTTACGCGGCGCGCCGTTTCCGATATGAGAAACGGTGCGCTTTGTTGTATATGCTTCTGCCGCAAACGTGCTGTCCTGCGTTGCTGCCGCACCAGAGCAGCCGGTATTGCACCGATCACGCCATTGCAGGGATGTGGCATGCCTCATCCGCGCCGGTACATTCGTTATGCAAAATGCTTCTGAAAATCGAAACTGCCCCGACGGAGGGGTGCCTTCACCCTACAGGAGATGCAGCAATCCCCGCGCCACAGAGCAGGTGACGCGGGGATTGCTATTTTGGTTAAGGTGGGGGCATAGGCGCTCACGCGTGGCGCACCACGGCGTTTAAGGTATGGACGCGTGGTACGCAGGGCGTTAGGGTGCGGCGGGGGTATCCGCGGGCGCTTCGGTGGGGGCTTCCGTCGGCTCGGTCGGAGCTTCCGTGGGCGCTTCGGTCGGTGCTTCGGTGGGGGCTTCCGTCGGCTCGGTGGGGGCTTCCGTGGGCGCTTCGGTCGGTTCGTCCTTCTTCAGACGGGCGATCTCCTGATTGCGGGTGTCATAGTTCGAATAATTGACGATCTCCGTCTTCAAAAGCGCGCCGTCCTTGTCATAGCGGTAGCGATACGTCGTGACTTTCGCGCCGCTGTAGCCCCACTGGATGACGTCGCCGTCCTTGTAATCCTTGTACTTTTCGTAGTTCTTCATGTCGGGGGAGATTTCGACATCGACCTTTTCATAGGGTTGGTAGTCCGTGGTCGTGAAGTCGAGCTTGACGGTATAGTCCCGCGTCTCCGTGCCGATGAAGGTGATGTGGACATAGCCGTCGGAGACGGAGGCGTCGATGCGGATGGGGTAGGCGCCGGTGTTGCGGAAGCGGTAGTCCAGGCTGCCCCAATAGATCGTCGCGTCCATGCCCCACGGGACATAGTCGGGGACGAATTGGTGCTCATAGCGCTCCAGAACCTCCAGCTCCGCTTTCAGCGTGCAGAGATAGATGGTCGAAGCGACCTGACACACGCCGCCGCCGAGCTGATTTTCCGTCCGGCCGGCGACATAGACGCCCGCCGCCTGATAGCCTTTTGCCGCGGTGCGCTCGCCGACGATCTTGTTGAACGAGAATTCCGCGCCTGGCTTGAGGATTGTGCCGTCGATTGCCTTGCAGGCGAGATCGAGGTTGTTCGTGCGGGGCGGATTCCATGCGTGCGGGCTGTCATAGGTCGCCAGAACGTCGCAGAAAAGCTGTCCTTCCAGCGTTTCGCGCGTGAAATCCGGCTTGAGCACTTCCAGCTTGAGCGTTACCGTGTCGCCCGGCTGCGCAGCGTCGAGCGCGGCGATGGCGTCCGTCATGCGGAAGCCGTACCCCTCGCTGCCGTCGGTGATCTCATACGTCTCCTCGTCGCAGACCGCGTTGACCGGCGCGGTGCAATGCGCGCGGTAGAGCGTGTCGAGGTCAAGCGGTTCGGGGATGGTCTCCCGATAGATATATTGCAGCTCGTATTCGCCGCGCATATAGGCGTCGACGATCCGGTCATACAGCGCGTCGAGATCGATGTCGCGTCCCGCCGTGCCGAGCGTGATGTTCAGGCAGGGGACAGCGTTCGCGCCGTCGGTCGTGGTGCTCTCGACGACCTGTGTCTGCGTGCCCTCACGACCGGATTCTTCCAGATAGCGCGCGAGCACCTCGCGGATATAGTCTTCGTTTAGCGTCAGGTGTTTGGTGACGTCGACGTCCACCCGCTCGCTGCCGAAGAGGGTACGACCGTAGCGGTACGCCTCATCGACCGCCGTCTCCACATTGAGCGAGACGTTCACATCCTGCGCCGGAAGCGTCAGCGTCTGCTCAAGGCGGCAGAGCACCCCGTCCTCATCGACCAGCACGTCCGTGCTGTCCGGAATCGGCTCGGTCGGTTCGGTCAGTTCGGAGTCGGTTTCGGTCGGCGCGGACGTTTCCAGCGGCTTGCCGAAAATGTCCACCGGTTGCTCCGATGTCGGGTCAAAGTTCGTCGTATAGAGAGGGAAGTCCTCGCCGCGCGTGTAAAGCCCGATATTCATGTTGTTGTCAAACGCGACATCCTGAAGCGCGAGGCGCGCCTCATCCTTGGTCATGCCGCCGAGGTTGACGCCCGCGACATGGACGTTTTGGGCGATACAGCCGTCGTCGCGCAGACGCAGATAGGCAAAGGCGCAGCCCGCCACGACCAGAACTGCGGCGACCAGACCCAGCACCAGCGGCAGACGGCGGGTCTTTTTCGTTTTGCGGGCGGCGTTCTGCGCCGCAGAGGGGCGCGACACCCGCGAGGGGGTGCTTGACTGCTTTTTCGGCGGGTTGGCGGACGCGGGGCGCTTGCCCTTTTCAAACTTTCCCATAGTATCTCCTTATATGGCACGCGCGCAGGGCGCGGAAACGGTCGGTTTCGTTTGTGATTTTTGCGATCGGCGGTCGCACCGCGGCGAAAAACAGGAAAAAATTTCCAATTTTTTCGCACATTGGTGCAAAACGCGAGCCTACTGGTATTATACCGCACGACGGCGAAAATGCAACTACGATTTCATTACGAACCCATTACAAATTGATGAAATTATGTAAACCAAAACTGTACGAATTGCCGATTTCGCGCAGGGAGAAAACGGGCATGAGCAACGCCCGGCGGGGGCGCGAAACCTCCTGCCGGGCGTGGTTTTGATTTTGACGGTCAACTTCAGATCGCGATGGGCTCCATGCTCTTGAGCTGCAATTGCAGCTTGTCCGCGATCAGGGCGATGAACTCCGAATTGGTCGGTTTTCCCTTGGTGTTGCTCACCGTGTAGCCGAAGAAGCGCTGCAAAGTCTCCAGATCGCCCCGATCCCACGCCACCTCGATGGCATGGCGAATGGCGCGCTCGACGCGGCTGGGCGTCGTGGCGAAGGTCTTGGCGACCTGCGGATAGAGCACCTTGGTGATGGCGTTGATGACCTCCATGTCGTTGACGGCAATGATGATTGCCTCGCGCAGATATTGGTAGCCCTTGATGTGCGCGGGTACACCGATCTCGTGGATCATCGAGGTGACCATCGCCTCCACGTTCGCCTCCCGAGAACGCGAAAACGGTTTGCGCGAGACGGTGCTGCGCATTTCGTCGAGCCGTTCGAGCACTGCGCGCGGCGTACACGGCTTGAGCAGCACATACTGCACCCCAAGCGAAACGAGCAGATTCGACACGAATTCCGTCATGAAATCGGCGAGCACCAGCAGCATGGGCGCTTTTTCCAGCGCGATCGCCGCTTTGAGCACCGCAACGCCGTCCGCCTGCGGCAGCATCATGTCGACAACGAGGATTTCGGGCTTCACCTCGCGCAAAAGGTCGATGGCGCGAACTCCGTCATTCGCGGCGCCGACAACGGCGTACCGGTCGGATTGCTTCAGCGTGGCGGCGAGCATCGTGCTGAAATCCTCGCTGCTGTTTGCAAGCAGGACCCGATACATTTTTTCCATGTGACAACATTCCTCCTCCTTGAATCCGTATTGCAAAACGGTAGCTTTAATTTAGCATACCGTTCGATATTTTGCAAGGAAATTTATGCGAAAATCACCAAATTCCGTTCGACTTCTCTCGACATAATTATGCAAAACAGCTAAATTCAACAAAATTCTGCAAAATCAGCGCGCATTCGCCCGATTTTTCGGGATGTCACGCTTCATGCCACCGAACGGGCGCAGCCCGTTCTCCCTGCAAATACATGTTACGGATACAATCGGCGCATGCCGAAACGGGGAAAAACAGCCGTAAAATGCGGGTGCATTTTACGGCTTGTGCTTGTTGCTTGCGATTATGCCTGCTTACTTCTGCTTGAGCAGGTCGCGGATCTCGGTGAGCAGTACCTCTTCGTTGCTGGGCTTGGGCGGCTCTTCCTTCTTTTCCTCTTCCTTTTTCTTGCCGATGTTGCGCAGACGGTTCATCATCTTGACCATCAGGAAAATCACGAACGCCATGATGAAAAAATTGATGAGCGCGGAGATAAAATCGCCGAACGTGAGGTAATTGGCGACCATTTCGCCGTCGACGAGCTTCTCGCCGAGCTTGATGCGCCAGCTTGAGAAGTTCAGCCCGCCGGTGAAGACGGAGAGGATGGGCATGATGAGGTTCGCGGTCAGTGCGTCCACGAGCGATTTGAATGCGCCGCCGATGATCACGCCGACTGCCATGTCAAACATGTTGCC
>CAYRMX010000103.1:0-5101 GCA_964425295.1 uncultured Oscillospiraceae bacterium
CAGTGCGTACTGATTGTTGTCAGTTAATTTTTAAAAGTTGCCCGTTTTATCGTGGTCAGGCGCCACGGCTCGCTATTCCTGCCTCACTGCCCCCGTCGAAACCGGTACATCCCCATATCGGTCAGACTGCAAGACAGTCAAAGCTGCTTTCTTGCAGTCTGAGGATGTGAGATCGACGTCAGAAGCGACCGTAGGGGTCGGGGAGCTTCTTCGGCTCGGGGAAAGTCTCGCCC
The DNA here is from genome assembly GCA_964425295.1 of uncultured Oscillospiraceae bacterium. Lineage (GTDB taxonomy): Bacteria > Bacillota > Clostridia > Oscillospirales > Oscillospiraceae > JAZOXB01. The sequence goes on from CAYRMX010000103.1 coordinate 234, forward strand.
TTGGTGTCCACGCGGACGGACTTCATCTTCTGCTCCGTTTCGGGGCGGTCGTTGCGGTCGACCTTGACCTTGCAGATCGCGTCGACGACTTCCATACCGCTTAAAACCTTGCCAAACGCGGCATACTGCTTGTCCAGATGCGGGGCGTCCTGGTGCATGATGAAGAACTGCGAACCGGCGGAGTTTGCGGACTGCGCGCGCGCCATAGACAGCACGCCGCGCTTATGCTTGAGCTTGTTGTCCACGCCGTTGAACAGGAACTCACCCTTGATGCAGTAGCCGGGGCCGCCCATGCCCGTGCCCTGCGGGCAGCCGCCCTGAATCATGAAGCCGGAGATGACGCGGTGGAAAATCAGCCCGTCATAAAAGCCGCTGTTTGCCAGCGAGACGAAGTTATAAACGCTCTGCGGAGCGATTTCGGGGTAAAGCTCGGCGGTAATAACGCCGCCGTTTTCCATTTCGATCGTAACAATGGGGTTTTCCATCAATGATTCCTCTCTTTCATCGCGCGGTCGATTTGACGGCGCGCGTCTTTGTTGGCGGCGTCCTGCCGCTTGTCGTACAGCTTTTTGCCCTTGCACAGGGCGACCTCCAGCTTGACGCGGGAGTTCTTCAGATACACAGACAGCGGAATGATCGCATAGCCCTCCAGCTTGACCTTGGAGGCAAGTCGCAGGATCTCCCGTTTGTGCATGAGCAGGCGGCGCGGGCGCACGGGATCTTTGTTGAAGATGTTGCCGTGCTCATAGGGACTGATGTGCATTTGACGCACCCAAAGCTCGCCGTCCTTGACCGCGCACCATGCGTCCTTGAGATTCAGCGTGCCCGCGCGGATGGATTTGACCTCCGTGCCGGAGAGAGAAATGCCCGCTTCGAAGCGTTCCTCGACAAAATATTCATGAAATGCCTTCTGGTTTTTCGCCACGATCTTGACGCCCTTTTGTTCCAATCCGCTCACCACGCTTTCGTTCCGTTGATATTATTATAACATGGCTGTCAAGCGGTTCCATGTCGACGTGCTTGAGAAAAATTCCAAAAAATGCCTTGAGTTTTGCGGGGTTATATAATATAATTTGATTGTATGATTAACCGAGAGCAGGGAGAACTATGAGCAGATTCAATGTAAACACCCACCAGGCAAAAAAGATCGATATTATGGAAAAATGCTACGCATGCTATGCCGAGCACGGCTTGGGCAGCGTCGGCATCAAGGAGCTTGCCCGAAGCTGCGGGCTGACCTCCGGCAGTCTGTATACCTATTTTGAAAATCTCGATGACCTTATCGTCCAGTCCACGGCGTATTGCATGAGCAAGGTCGAGGACGATTTTATGGCACGCGCGCCGCAGAGCGTTGAAGATCTCTGGCGCTTCATCGACGAAATTCCGTACTGGACGGCGGAGACGCACGGCAAAAAGTACCGTCTGATGTATCAGGTCTATACCCACCCGAAGTATATTGAGCACGGCAAGCGCTTCTTCGAGGGCGTCAACCGGCGTTACACGGCGTATGCCAAGCAGCTTGAGGACAAACTCGGACTTCCGTATGCCATCACAACACCACTGATTTTCGTTTTGATTCGCGCCTGTGTCCATTATGCGCTGTTTGAGGACGAATATTATCTGCAAACCCAGCTCCACGTCCTCAAGTACGGAATTCAGATGTTCCTCGACCGTTCTGAAACCGACCCGTGCATCAAAGACAACGCCTGATTTTATCGTGTTTTGCAAAGGCGGCGTGAGGGTACGCCGCCCCACGGCTATGATTGTGCCGATAGCGCGCTACCCGCTGTACGCGGATTCTCAATCGTCTTTTTCCCCTATCAGTCCGTCTCCGCGCATGAGAAGCGGACAGTGACGATCTCGCAGTCCGTTCCGACCCGCATGGGCATCCCCCATGCGCCGACGCCGGAGGAAACGATGACATGCGGGCCGTTCTCATCCGCACGATAGTAGCCGTAATCGACGGTATACGTCATTGCGGTGACCAGATTGGCGGGAAACACCTGACCCCTGTGCGTGTGACCGCAGAGGATGAGGTCTGCCTCGCTGCCGTATTCGCCGATATGTGCGGGATTGTGGTCGAGCACGATCACCGGCATGGACGAATTTTCCCGCGAAAAGAAATCCGACAGCGGTTTGCGTTTCTGTTCGCCGTAGCCGCCGATCGCAGCGGCATCCAACCGCCCCACCAGCACCAGCCGATCGTCGACGACGGTGTAGTCGTCGTCCAGAAGTCGAATGTTCGCCTGCTCCAGATAGTCCACCATCTGCGCAAAGGTCTGTCCGCCGTCATGGTTGCCGAGACAGGCATAGACGCCGTAAGTCGAGCGAATGCCGCGTAGCGTCTCCAGAGCCGCCTCTGGGTCGCGGATGGCGGAAAAATCGGTGTCAAAGAAGTCGCCCGCTATGCACACCACATCCGGTTGCTCGGCGTTGATTTCGTTGACGATCGTTTCCAGACGGCTCTCCGAGCCGACAGCACCGAGGTGGAGGTCGCTGATCATCACCACGTTCAAATCCGAGATGTCCGACCGGTTTTCCAGCCGAATTTCGTAGGAAACGCGGTCGATCTGCCGCGCGTTAAGGAAACCGTAAATGCAGGTCGCCGTCGTCAGAAGCAGAACGCCCAGCGTCACGAAGCCACGAAACAGACGGTGCGTCGTGAACGAAAGCTTCAAAAGCCGCGGCAGGAGCAACAGAACGTCCGAAAGCACCGTGAACAGCAGCAGATAGAGCATGATTCCCATGCAGTAGGCACTCAGAACGCCCAAAAGCTGCTTCAAATTCTTCGGGAACGGCATGAGCGCCCGCAAGAAGCCCAGCACCAAAATCAAAGTCACTGCGCAGATGACGAATAGCACTGGCAAAAACCGTAGCCCGGAAAAGAACGCGGAAAGCCCCTGATAAAGCCGCGCGGCAAGGTAATAGCTGACCCCACCGAGAACAAGCAGCAACACCAAAATCATCAAAATACTATGCATAATTTCCCTCCCCGCGCAGTTTGCATGCGCCCACGTATTGTTGCAGATACTATATCACAAAATCCCGCGCAGTTCAATGCCGATGTGTGGATGTAAGCCGATGCACTGTATATATATCCGTTTGTCAATTTCGTTGTTCACTGAATAGGTATACAACTTATTTTTTCATCATCTGCACATTCAACACCATAATAAAACTCTTTGAATATTTCTGTCTTATGGCGATATGAAGCGGCAACTTCGTTGCCATGAAGTGATCTGCACGCAGAACATGAAGCAAAGCGCGCACCCTAATGTAGCGAAGCCTCTTCATGCGCCTTAGCGCGCTTCAATCAAAAAAGCACACATTCGCCATATAGACAAATGTGTGCTTTTTGTTGGTCGGAGTGTCGGGATTCGAACCCGAGGCCTCTTGGTCCCGAACCAAGCGCGATACCAAACTTCGCCACACCCCGAAAGCAAAGATATTATACGCATTAAAATCGATTTTGTCAAGCCCTAAAGTATAATTTGATAAAAACTCCATAAAATTCTTTTGGGGTGATCGGTATGTTCCGCTTTTTGCGCAGAAAAATCGCGCAGTGCATCGTCTTGATCGCGGCGGTGATCGTGTTAAAACAGGTTTATCCGGGGTTCGGGGCGCAGGTCGGACGCTGGATCACAGGCTTGAAAGAAAGCCGCATTTCTCAGGCGGTGTCGTCGATGGTCACGTCGCTTTCCGGCGGCGTGAGCTGGAAAGACGCGATGGAGGTATTTCATGAAACGATTCAGGCAAAAAATTGACATCAGCCCTGCGTTTATCGCTTTTTTGTGTGCCTACTATTATTTTGACCCGGCGCAGACGTTTGCTCCGTTTCTGCTTTCGGTGACCGTGCATGAGGCGGCGCATCTGCTGGCGCTGCGCATCGCTCATGCGAGGATACATAAGCTGCACCTCACGGGCTGTGGTGCGTTGATCTTCACAGACCCGCTTTCCTATCGGCACGAGCTTCTCGCCGCGGCAGCAGGGCCGACGGCAAATCTGCTCCTGCTGCGGCTGAACCTCCACCGCGCGCCGGAGCTTGCGCTCATCAATCTGGGGTTGTTTCTTTATAATATGCTTCCGCTATATCCGCTCGACGGCGGACGGATTCTCCGTGCGGCGCTGCATCTGCTGCTTCCCGAACGTGCAGCAACTCTCCTGGAGCGCGGGGTCGCCCTGCTGTGCGTCAGCGCTCTGTGCACATGCGCCGTCTATTTCACCTGCATTTTGCACGCCGGACTGTGGCCGGTCATCCTGTGTGCCCTGCTTCTTGTGCGAATTGCGGGTACAATTTTTCCGAAAAAAAGAATTTTGCGGATTGGTAGTTGACAAATCACGTTTTGCATGATAAAATCAGTACGCTTGATTCGGAGAGATGTCCGAGCGGTTTAAGGAGCCGGTCTTGAAAACCGGTGACGCAGCAATGCGCCGTGGGTTCGAATCCCACTCTCTCCGCCATTTCTCCCACATATTGTGATTCATTCGGAGTGATACCCAAGAGGCCGAAGGGGCTCCCCTGCTAAGGGAGTAGGTGTGTAAAAGCACGCGAGAGTTCAAATCTCTCTCACTCCGCCAGAAAAAAGACGGTTGCTGTTGCAATCGTCTTTTTTCAACGAAATCCACCTATAGTTAACAATTCCCATCGCGTGCATCCCGCGATAGTATGTTCGAATCATCGGAAGCACGCTTTGTTCGAGAGCGCCGGCAAGGTCGTCCTGACCGTGAAATAAGGCAAATTCGGAGGGCAATCCCGGTTGGGCTTGCCCTCTTGCTTGTCATACGGTTCCCATGATCGTCAAAACCGCCGTACCGGGCACGGTGAGCTGCCCCGCCGTCGTCGCAAAGACGCCGGTCGCCGCGTTGTA
>CAYRMX010000104.1:0-5099 GCA_964425295.1 uncultured Oscillospiraceae bacterium
CCATTTGAAATCATTAGGGTACAAAAAGGTGCGCCTGGGAGTTGACAAGGGAAACCCTCAAAGTTATGCTTTTGGGGGAAAAATCGATTTAGTGTAATCAAAGAAGATGTGTATATTCTAATGGAATTAGTGTTATAAGGTTCTAATTTTCGGAGCAGACAGGGAGATTATCACGTAGTGCTATCCATTCGCAGCCCAAAATGATACAAAAACAGGCATAGCCGAGGGGAACGGCTATGCCTGTTTTGAAAGGTCGATTTGTGCAGCAGCGGGAGGCGGAATTAGCCCGGAAGAATGGTCTGAATGGCCTCCACGGGGGCGAGGACGTCTGCGCTGTAGGAAGCGGTGCTTTTGTCGTCACGGAGGACGGTGTAGCTTTCTTTGACGGAGAAGGTGATGTTCTCAAGGTCTTCCGAAGCCCCAGGAGAACGGGTACTGCTGCGTGGTCGTTTCTTTCTGCTCCAGTGCCGAGCGGATCTGCTCGCCGATGGATACGGTGAGCTCAATCGTCTGCCCCTGACGGTAAACGCTGAACACCGCCTGCTCGCCGACCGCCGCTTCGCCGACGAAGTCGACCAGCTTGCTGCTGTTCGTCGCCTCGCCGTTGATTGCCGTAATGACATCGCCGACCTGCAAGCCCGCCTGCTCGGCGGGGCTGCCCTCCGCGACGGACTGGATCGCCGCGCCGGCGGGCACGCCGTAGCGCTGTGTTTCCTCCGAAACGTCGCGCACGCTGATGCCGACGTAGGGCTTGGAGATATAGCCGTTTTCAATGATGCTCTTGACGATGCCCATGACGGAGTTGATCGGAATGGCGAAGCCGATGTTGTCGATGGACGCTTCGGTACTCGACGAACCGGAATATTTGGCGTTCGTCACGCCGATGACCTCGCCGTAGAGGTTGAAAAGCGCACCACCGGAGTTGCCGGAGTTGATGGCGCAGTCGGTCTGCATGAGATCCATTGTCACGCCGCTCGACATCGTCACCTCGCGGTCTTTGGCGCTGATCGTGCCGGCGGTCAGCGAGAACGTCAGCTCGCCGAGCGGGTTGCCGATGGCGAGCACGTCGTCGCCCACGTTCAGATTGTCCGAGTCGCCGATGACAACGGGCGTCAGATCTGTGGCGTCAATGTCCAGCACGGCGATGTCGTTGCTCTCGTCGTAGCCGATGAGCGTGGCGTCATAGGTGTCGCCGTTGTACATCGAGACGGAAATGCTGTCCGAATCCTCGACGACGTGGTAATTTGTGAGGATATAGCCGTCGTCGGAGATGATGAAGCCCGAGCCGGAAGCGGCGGCAGTGGACTGATAGCCCCAGTAGTTCGTCGTGATCGAGGTGGTGATGCCGACGGTGGAGTTGACGTTGGCGGCATAGACCTCGGCGGCGGTCAGCAGCTTGCCGGTGTCGATGTCGACTGTTTCAATCACGGAGCTTTCGCGCATGCCCTGCAAGATGTGCGAGACATTTTCGTTGTCCTGCTCGGTGACATGCAGGGTGTCCTTTTCCTGTAAATGCTGCGTCAGCAGCACACCGCCTGCGCCCGCCGCGCCGCCGAGCAGCGCGCAGCAAAGCACAACGGCGACGACGCCTGCCTGACGGTGGGGTTTCTTCGGCTTGGGCGTCGGAGCAGGTGCGCCGCCGGCGTAGTAGGTGTACGGGTCGCTTGCGGCGCGGAATGCGGGCGTGTCGTCTGTCGGGTCGAGGCGGTTCTGCGGCGCGAAATCGTTCTGCGCTTCGGGCATGGACTGCTCGAAAGTGTTCGGATTGTTGGGGACTTGCTGCTCAAAATCATTTTGCTGTTCAAATTCGTTCATCATCAAACGCTCCTTTGAAAGAAATTGTGCTGAAAAAATGCGGGAATCGGCATTGCGCCGTTCCCGGCGCTGCTTCTATCTACAAAATAGCATCCCAGCCTGAAATCAACCTGAAAAACCGTGTGAAGAATTTGTAAACAGTTTGCGCCGTTTCGTCGAAAATACCCGCTGCACACACTATCGTATAACACCTGTAGGGCGGGGGAGCGAAGCGGTGGCACGGGAGTGAATGACAGTCCGGAGGACTGGTAGGGCGGGGGCTTGTCCCCGCCACATACGGTGAGTGAATAGTGAAGGGCGGGCTGCCCTCAGCCCGCCGCGGCGAGTGAATTGTGAATAGTGAAAAGTTGTGGTGTAGGCTGCGTCGACGGATTGTAATTTGCGCTCCGGCGCAGGATACCCTCTGGCAAAAGCTTCGCTTTTGCCGCCTGAAGGTGAATTGCCCCGTGGGGGCAAGAGAAGCCACTCTGGAGTGCCCTCAGAGAGGGAGGCGAGGGGCGTCAGGGATGTACCCGTCCACAGGTGTCCGAAATAGGGTAAATTCTCGCAAAAAAAATGACGGCTCATCGAACAGACTTCGATGAGCCGTGCGGACACCTCGGAGAGGTGTCCCTACAAAGAATACAAAACCGGGCTGTAGGGAGGAACAACAAAAAAGGACGCCCCGATGAATGGGTTCGGTATTGCACAGGACGCATTTGTCAAGCATTTCTTCGGCTTGGAAACGCTTTGGAAGAATCATGCCCTGATTTTTACGGTTTCGGATGTTCTTGAAAGCCATCGGCGCTCCCGTTATGGGAGCGCCGATGGCTTCAGGTGAGGTAATTGACGGCGAGGATGGCGACGCCGAGGATGACCAGAATCGCGCCGGTGATGCGGTTGAGCGTTTCCGGCTTGGCTTTGTTGGCGATGATGGCGGCGAGCTGCGCGAAGAGGAGCGTGCTGATGACGCAGATCAGAAGCGCCGTCGGGTCGGGCGCGCCGCCGATGGCGAAGTGGCTCGCCGCGCCGGTCAGCGCCGTGGCGCTCATGATAAACACACTCGTGCCGACGGCGGTTTTCAGCTCGTAGCCGAGGACGGAGGTGAGCACGAGCAGCATCATCATGCCGCCGCCTGCACCGACGAAGCCGCAGATAAAGCCGACCATCGCCCCGCTCAGTGCGGAGCGCACCGCCTTTTGTCCCGCTGTTGCGGCGGTCAGGCGCTGCTTCGGCGCAAGCACGGGCTTGACAATGAATTTGATGCCCAGAAGCAGGGTCATGAAGACCGAAAAGCTGCCCATTGTCGCCTGCGGCACGATGCTTGCCACAAAGCTGCCGACCATCGTGAAGCAGAGCACCGAGATCATCATGATGACGCCGTTTTTGATATCCAGATTTTTGTTCCTGCCATAGGTGATCGCGCTTGCGGCGCTTGCCAGAACGTCGCTCGCCAGCGCAATGCCGACCGCCAGATACGGCTCCATGTCCAAAAAGGTGATGAGCATCGGGCTGATGACCGCGGCAGCACTCATGCCCGCGAAGCCGGTCCCAAGCCCCGCACCCAGACCGGCGAGCACACAAATAATGAATTTTAACATTGCGTTTCCTCCGTGGCCGAACTGCGTTTTCCGAGGCGGAAATGAAAGACCGCCCCTCGACCACGCGAGAAGCGGCGATTCCGCCCCAATTGACCGCGTTCCCCGCTCACAGCGGGAGCGCGCCCATTTCAGCGCATAGTTTAACACGGTACGCGAAAAATGTCAATCGAAAACGCTCAGATTTCCGCTTCCAGGGCGGCGAGGGCCTCCGGCGTGTCGACGTCCGTCAGCTCCGCCTGCGAGACTTCGACGGTGCGCAGCCGCTCGGCGTGCGCGCGAATGACGGTGTTGCCGCCGCGGTCGCCGGAAAGTGTCATCAGCTCGTCAAAAAATTCGGCAGGAAAGATGTTCGGATTGCCGCGCTTGCCGTCGTGCGCCGCGCCGACGATGCACGTCGGGTACGCCTGCCAGCATGCGACCAGACGCTCGATCGACGCGCCGTCCAGCAAGGGCTGGTCGGATACCATATATAAAATGCCGTCGCAGTGGGAAAGCGCCTGCGTCCCAAGCTGAATCGTGTGGCTGATGCCCCAATCGGGATGGGGATTTTCAATGGCGTCGAAGCCGAATTCTTTGGCAAGCCGCAAAATTTCCGCATATTGCGTCACGACCGCCACCTTTGCAAACAGCCGCGCCGGAACGGCTTCCAACGCGCGGCGAATGAGCGATTTTCCGTCCAGCTCCGCCGCCAGCTTATTCGAGCGGAAGCGCGAAGCGTTCCCCGCCGCCATGACCAGACAGCCGAGGGCCTTGTGTTCCTGCATGATCTCACCTCGCTGACAGTATACCCGAAATCGGGCGATTTTTCCACCGTTTTGCAAAAAATGTTCGCAATCGCCGAATTGTACGTTATCTCAAAAATAGGATAACGAAGTTTCTTCAATTCCGCGCGAGTTTGTGATATACTCTAAAAGTCAGAATATAATTTCCAAAATTTTGTGAAATTCGTTTGATATTGGGTCAGGAGGTTTACATAATATGAATGTAGGCAAGAGTGTCGCCCGTGTGGACGCCTTTGACAAGGCGACCGGCAGGGCGAAATACACGGATGACTGCTGCGACCGGAGCGCACTGGTCACGCGTGTCGTCCGTTCGACCATTGCGCACGGCTATGTGAAGTCGGTCGACACTGCCGCGGCGGAGAAAATCCCCGGCGTGGTCAAAATCTTCACCTGCTTCGACGTCCCCGACATCAAATTCCCGACGGCGGGACATCCGTGGTCGGTGGAGGAGGAGCATCAGGACGTCGCCGACCGCCGCCTGCTCAACCGCCACGTCCGCTATTACGGCGACGACGTGGTCGCGATCGTTGCGGAAAACGAGGTCGCCGCGGCGCAGGCAGCGCATGCAATCAAGGTGGAATATGAGGAGCTGCCCTTCGTTCTCGACGTGCAGGAGGCAATGAAGGACGGCGCGCCGGTGCTCCACAACGAATATCCCAACAACATTCTCAAGCATACCTCCAGCCGCAGCGGTGATTATGAAAAAGCCATCCGAGAGCCGGGGCTGATCTGCGTGGACAAGTGGTATGATACCCCGACGGTGCAGCACTGCCACATCGAAAACCACGTTGCCTATGCCTATGAGGAGGCGGGAAAGATCGTCATCGTTTCTTCCACCCAGATTCCGCACATCGTCCGCCGCACGGTCGGTCAGGCGCTCGGTATCCCCTGGGGCAGAGTCCGCATCATCAAGCCGTATATC
>CAYRMX010000105.1:0-5077 GCA_964425295.1 uncultured Oscillospiraceae bacterium
CTCCTATTTTTCCCTCTCGGGGCTTAAATATACAAAAAATAATTTTTCGCGCTTCTATTTTAACCGATAATTGTGCAAAAAGCAAGTCCTTCTGCGAATTTCCTCAGAGAATCAGCAAATCTTTCGGACTTTTTGTGATATCGTGGCAGCCGTTCTCCTCAAAAATCACGACGTCCTCGATACGGACGCCGAATTTGCCCGGAATATAGATACCGGGCTCGGCGGAGCAGACGGCGTTGAGCGGCATCGGCTCTTCGTTGCGGGTGTTGCAGTTCGGCGCTTCGTGGATTTCCAGACCGAGGCTGTGACCGTAGCTGTGGGAGAAATATTCGCCGTAGCCCGCTTCGGCGATCACGTCACGCGCGGCGGCGTCGACCGTCTTGCCGCTCACGCCCGCCTTGGAGACGGCGATGCCGGCAAGCTGCGCGCGCAGAACAGTGTTGTAGACCTCTTTCATCTCGTCCGTGGCATAGCCGAGGGCGACGGTGCGCGTCATGTCGGAGCAGTAGCCCTGATAGAGCACGCCGAAGTCCATCGTGATGAAATCACCCTTTTGCAGCTTACGGTCGCCGGGGACGCCGTGCGGCATGCTGGTGTTCGGACCGGAGACAACGATCGGGTCAAAGGAAAGCCCCTCGCCGCCGTTTTTATACAGGCAGTAGATCAGCTCCGCCGCCAGCTCCTTTTCCGTCATGCCCTCGCGGACGCGGGTGCAAACTTCGGCAAAGGCGCGGTCGGTGATTTCCTGCGCCTTGACCATGCGCTCCAGCTCCCACGACTCTTTGGCATGGCGGAAGACGTTGATCTTTTCCTGCACAGGAACAAACTGCGCCGAAAGGCGTTCTTCGAACATGTTCAGCTCCGAAACGGTCAGATACTCCTCTTCAAAGCCGAGTGTCGTGATGCCGAAATCGGTGATTGCCTGATTCAGTGCGGTCATCAGCGGGTTGGAAAGCCCGATCTCGATGACTTCAAAGCCGCCGATGTTCTTCTGCGCGGACTCGATGTAGCGGCTGTCGGTAAAATAGCGCGCACCCTGACGGCTGACGATCGCATAGCCTTCGGCAATGTCGAATTCCGCCGCATACATCCGGCTGTAGCGCGAGGTCAAGAGCAGACCCTGCACATCGTCGGAAAGCACGCTACGGTATTTTTCCAGATTTTTCATTGTTCAACTCTCCTTTTTCGCGCCATTCGGAGAAACGGCACCTCAAAAACGTGGCGCAGCTTCAGCCAGAAAGTGTGATTATGTATGGATTTTACCTGAATTGAAGTGATATTTGCCAGATTTGCGCCCAAAACATCTGTAAAGATCTGGTCACCGACCAGAGCTGTCTCCGCTTCCGAGGCGGAGAAGCGTTCCATCGCGCGGCGAATGCCACTCGTCGCGGGCTTTCGCGCGCCCGTCACGCAGGCAATGCCGTAGCGAGCGGAAAACTTCGGCACGCGGGGCTTGCGGCTGTTGGAAACGATGCACAGGCGAACGCCCGCCGCTTCCATACCCGCGAGCCAGTCCAGCAGCGCCTGCGGCGGCGTGTCGGTCGTGTATGGGAGCATCGTGTTGTCAAAATCCATCAGCAGCAGCGTCAGCCCCCGCGCGTGCAGATAGTCCGGCGTGATCTGCGTCAGACGATCAAAAATGACATTCGGCAAAAAGGACAGCATATTCCACCCGTCAATCGAATAATTTTTACCAGTGCGGCGAATACCTGTATTATAGCACCGAAACGGAGGTTTGTCTATTGCCAATTCCCTTGTATTTTGCGATGAATTGGAAAGAAATTGTGAACAATCCGCCGCAGCGACTTGCGCAGGGCGGCTACGGCGTGCGGGAAGACGGCAAGGCGCGCCTCCCGGAGCGGCATTTGTCGGGCGCGCTGCGGATCGTCGATGATGCCGTGCTTCCGACTGCCGAGGTGACGGAAGAAGCGCTTGACCGCCTTGCGGCGTTATGTGCGGACGGCTGCTGCCTTGACTTTGAGCGACCGCTTTGTGCCATGCAGCTTTCTTTGATTGGCGGGCTGCGCAGGCGGTTCGGGCGAGGCGCGTTCCTTGCTCTGCCCGAACGGTTTGCGCCCTATGCGCCGGAGGCGCTGCCCGTTGTGAGCTGCCCGACGCCGTGCAATTGCTGGCGGGAGTTTGTTCGACAAGCGCACGTCCGCCATCGGCAGGGCTGGATGCTGGAAATTACACCGTGGTCGCTGTGCATTCCCGTGGAGAACGCAGGGACGGCGCGGGGTAAGCTTCCCGCCGCACTGTGCAGCTATATTCGCTCCGACGGAATGCTGCTCTATTTCGATACACGGGAGAGCATCCGCGCCAAGCTCGCCGTCGCCGAAAGCTACGGCTGCCGCGCCGCCATCGGCATCCTGCGCGAATTGCGTGAACTGAAATAAATCAGCAGGCACGTTTGCGCCTGCTGATTGTATTCTCATATTTGCGGTGAACGGGACTACGCTCTGGGGTGGTACTTATTATAAACCGTTTTCAGGTTCTGCTTGACCACCTGTGTATAGATCTGCGTCGAGGAAATATCACTGTGCCCCAGCATTTCCTGAAGTGAATGCAGGTCAGCGCCGTTTTCCAGCAGGTGCGCCGCGAACGAATGGCGCAGCGTGTGCGGCGTGATGTCCTTGCTGATCTGCGCAGTCTGCTGATAATGCTTGATGATCTTCCAGAAGCCCTGCCGCGTCATGCGCTCGCCACTGATGTTGACAAACAGCGCTTCCTCGTCCGGAGAAGATACCATTTTCGGGCGGATGTCCGTCAGGTAGACCGACAGCGCCTTGACCGCTGCCGAATACAGCGGGATAATGCGGAACTTCCCATTTCCCTCGCATTTGATGAACGAACCGGCGAGACTGACGTCCACCACGTTCAGGGCGATCATTTCACTCACGCGCATGCCGGTGGCATAGAGCGTTTCAAGCATCGCTTTGTCGCGGAAGCCCTTGAGATCGGTGCATTTCGGCTGTTCGAGCAGCAGCTCGACTTCCCTGCCCGTCAGGATCTGCGGGAGCTTTTTCTCTGCCTTCTGCTGCGGAATGTCATGCACGGGATTTTCGTCGACAAAGGATTCCGACACGCAGTAGGCAAAAAAACTCTTCAGTGACGCCACGGAGCGCGCAACCGTTGCAGCAGACTTGCCGTTGTTCGTTAAATGCTGCGTATAGCGGCAGATGCACTCGCGGTCGCAAGCCTCCACGGGCTGTTCCTCAATCTCCTGCACATACGCGGTGAACTGGCGGATGTCCCGCATGTAAGAGGCAACCGTGTTGGCGGATGCGTGCTTGATATTCAAAAGATAATTTTCATATGCAGACACCAAATTCGCCATGTTTCCGATTACCTTTCAGAAGTTCACAATGAAATAAGCGGGGAGAGAAAAAACGGCGCGAGAAAATACTGTGCAAGGAAAAGCGCCAGTGTTGCAAGCAGATAGCCAGCGACGCGGGGCGTCGGGCGGCGGCTGAGATCCGCCGTGCAAAAGCACAATAGGAGCAACCGCGGAAGAAACAGCCATGCAGCGATCGGGACGCCGGAAGCGCCGAACGTGTCCAGCAGAAATGCCGCGCCCGCAGCCGTACACATCCCGAGACAGAACAGGCAGCAGCCGAAGCCGAACATCGACAGACCCGACATCAGCAGCCCTACACCGTAGACCGAAGCCGTGAGCATGATGCACGGAAAGGAGGTCAGGAGACTTCCGACCGCTCCACCGAGCGAGGAAAGCGCAGGCTCGGGCGGAAGAAACAGCGCGATTGCACATCCGGCGAGCAGCGAAGCACACAGGAGCAGCAACGGGCGGTTGGCTCTGATACTGCGGAGCAGCCGCCTCATGCGCACGGCGTTCATGCCGCGCCCTCCGAGCCGAAAACAACATCTTGTGTACCGTCTCGGCGGCGGGCACAATTTATGCGAAAAATATTATTTCTACCAACTTTTTCATGCCTGTGATTGTTACTATAGCGCAAAAGCCCTTGGATTTCAACACTTTTTCGCGATTTTTGAAAAATTTGTATATTATGCACATATATTATGTTAACATCGTTATGTAAACCGCGCAACCAATTTGTCTCTATTTGTAACCCTTTCGAAACCGAAGAACCACATCTGGTATTCTGACGCGCGGCCTGCGCAAAATATAGTGATTTTTTCATCCTGCAAGTTTTCCTGCAATTTATCAAAATCAATTTACGCATATTTTCGCCGCCGAATTGCAGCCAAAAAACTGCCCAAAAGCCCTGCGCCGAGCACGCAGCCCAACACGGGAAGCACTTTTCCGTAACCGACGCCGAAGAACAGCAGATTGCCCAGTAGCAGAAGCGCGCCGTACATACCCGCCGCCAAAATCCCCCAGGCGATCTTCTTCTGCGGCATGCGCACCGCAACATACAGGCTTGCTACAAACGACACGATCGCCACAATCGCGCACGCACACGCGCCCATCCGTTCTTCCCCGATGCTTCTGCCGAGAATCAGTTTCGCCGCGCCCAGTGCCAGCAGAAGCGTCAAAACCGGCAGCCCGATCAAAACCTGAATCGCGATTCCCTTCATTTTCGATTTGTCCTTTCGGCTCATTCCCCTCTCCCCTTTCGTTACACTCTATGCGCGTTTCGAGACAATATGCACAGCTTGTTTTGCGTTGAGTTAAAAGGGTGCTGCGCAGTGTCTCCGCCCTACAGACGAACTATCGAACTATGGTTGTAGGGCTGCATGAGGGCATGCCGCCGCGTGCAGGCATTTCGTTATCGGTATGGGCGTTATACGATAGCGTGTTCAATTTGTTGTTTGACGATGCATGCGATGGGACTGTGCGACGCCATCCCCCACAGAGCGGCTATCGATTCCGCTGCGTACCAAATACCTCCCTCATCAGAGGGAGCGATGGGCGCGCGCAATCGCTATTCACCTTTCACTATTCACTCACAGCGGCGGGGGCATGCCCCTGCTCTGCAAACGAACAGGACATCTGCATTTGCAGATGTCCTGTTTGCAAAAAAAGGGCGTGCCGGTGGCCAACTCATGGGAAAAGTATCTTTCCGCAAATTTTGCCGTGACCGCCTGACCGATGCAG
>CAYRMX010000106.1:0-4994 GCA_964425295.1 uncultured Oscillospiraceae bacterium
CCCCATCTCCGCCAAGCTTGTCGCCAACCTCATCACTCGCGCCGGTGCTGACCGCGTGCTGACCATGGACCTGCACGCCGCGCAGATCCAGGGCTTCTTCGACATTCCCGTCGACAACATGCTTGGCAACCCGATGTTCACCCGCTACTACCTCTCCAAATTCGACGAAACGGTCTATGACCACGACGATTTTTGCGTCGTTTCGCCGGACATCGGTTCGGTCGCCCGTTCCCGCGCGTTCGCCGCGAAGGTCCACATGGGACTTGCCATCGTCGACAAGCGCCGCCAGCGCGCCAATATGTGCGAGGTCATGAACATCATCGGCAGCGTCGAGGGCAAGACCTGCATCCTCTTTGACGACATGGTCGACACCGCCGGCTCGCTGTGCAACGCCGCCGAAGCGATCAAGAGCATCGGTAAGGCCAAGGCGGTCTATGCCTGCGCCTCGCACGGCGTGCTTTCCGGCCCCGCCCTCGAGCGCATCGAAAATAGCTGCATCGAAGAACTGGTGCTCCTGAACACCATCCCGATGCCCGCAAATTACACCGGCACAAAGATCCGTCAGCTCGACGCCGCGCCCATCTTCGCCAAGGCGATCACGCGCATCTATAACGAGACGTCGATCTCCAGCCTGTTCTGATGCTGTTCCGCAAGCCCGCCTGCGACTGGCTGATCGTCGGGCTGGGGAATCCCGGCGACAACTATGCCCGCACCCGTCACAACGTCGGCTTCCGCACGATCGACAGCCTCGCCAAAACGCTGGGCGTCAAGGTCGACCGCGCCAAGTTCCGCGGGCTGTACGCTCAGGCAGCGTATAACGGGATGAAGCTCATCCTGCTCAAGCCGCAGACCTTTATGAACGAATCCGGACTGTCCGTCATGGATGCCGCGCGGTTTTATAAGCTGCCGCCGGAACGCATTCTTGTCATTTTTGACGACATTTCGCTCGACGTCGGGCGGCTGCGTGTCCGTGCCGACGGCTCTGCCGGCGGGCATAACGGCATTAAGTCCATCATCGGCGGGCTGAACAGCCAGTCGTTCCCGCGGGTCAAGATCGGTGTCGGCGCAAAGCCGCACCCGGACTATGACCTTGCGGCGTGGGTGCTTTCGAGCTTCACGCCGAGCGAGGAAAAGCTGCTGGCCCCCACCGTTGACGCCGCCGCCTCCGCCGCACTCGAGGTCGTCAAAAACGGCGTCCCCGCCGCCGTCTCCCAATATAACGGCTGGCGCCCATAATGAAAACGTCACGGCAAAAAGCCGTGACGTTTCATTTTTTGAAGTGAATATGAGCAAAAAGAATCCGGTTTCTGAGATTGCGAAAGCTGCACAGAGTGGCTTCGCGTCAGGACTTGCGTTTGCGGCCGGAAAGGTAGCGTTCGGCACGGGCGAGTGCCGCAGCGGACGGTTTTTGCTCGGAGTTCGAACGCTTTTCTGCGTTCTTGGGTGCTTTTTTCTCCGAATGGGAGGCTTTTTTCTCGCCCTTGGATTGCTTTTTCTCCGTGCGCGAGGGATTCTTCAAGTCCCTGAATGGCGTTTTCTCCGAATTTCCGGGAGTTTTTGCGCCGTTTGACGATTTTTTGGCGGATTTTGCCGGCTTTTGCGGAGCGGAGGGCGTCTTGGCGCTCTGCTTCTGCGCGGCGTCGGTCTTGCGCGGGCGGATGAGGCAGCGCGCGTCGTAGCCGATCAGGTCGGTGCGCCCCGCCTTTTCCAGTGCCTCGTGGACGAGGGCATAATTTTTAGGGTCGCGGTACTGGATAAGCGCACGCTGCATCGCCTTTTCATGCGGGTCGGTCGGGACATAGACCGGGCGCATTGTGCGCGGGTCAAGCCCGGTGTAATACATGACGGTCGAAAGCGTCGAGGGCGTGGGGTAAAAATCCTGCACCTGCTCGGGCATATAGCCGAGATCGCGGCAGTATTCCGCCAGCTCGACCGCTTCGCGGAGCGATGAGCCGGGGTGCGAACTCATCAGATAGGGCACCAAAAACTGCTTCAAACCCAGCTTTTTGTTGAGATTTTCGTACTTATGGCAGAATTTTTGATAGACCGCATGCGGCGGCTTGCCCATATAGCGCAGAACCTCATCGGAGACGTGCTCCGGCGCGACCTTGAGCTGCCCGGAGACATGGTGCTCGACCAGCTCGCGCAGGAATGTGGGGGTGGCATCGGCAAGCAGATAGTCAAAGCGGATGCCGCTGCGGACGAACACCTTTTTCACGCGGGGCAGGGCGCGCAGCTCGCGCAAGAGGTTTACATAATCTTCGTGATCGGCGTCCAGATTCCGGCACGGCGCAGGGTAGAGGCATTGCCGATCTTGGCAGACGCCGTGCTCAAGCTGCTTGGCGCAGGCGGGGTGACGGAAATTGGCGGTCGGGCCGCCGACGTCGTGGATGTAGCCCTTGAAATCGGGGCGGCGGGTCATCGCCTCCGCCTCGGTGAGGATGGATTCGTGGCTGCGTGTCTGGACGATGCGCCCCTGATGGAACGTCAGCGCGCAGAACGAGCAGCCGCCGAAGCAGCCGCGGTTGGAAACGAGCGAAAAGCGCACCTCCGAGATGGCGGGGACGTCGCCCCGATAGGACGGGTGCGGCTCGTTTTCGTAGGGCAGGGCGTAAACGGCGTCCATTTCCGGCGTGGACAGGGGGTACTGCGGCGGATTCTGGACGACAAATTCCCGCCCATACGGCTCGATCAGGCGCTTGGCGGTGAAAGGGTCGGTGTTTTGATACTGTGTGTAAAAGCTCTCGGCATAGCGACGGCGCTCGGCGCACAGGTCATCAAATGCGGGCAACACAAGCGCGCCGTCCGTGTCGGGCGACGTGGTGCGGTAGGCCGTGCCGCGCAGGAAGGTCAGATCGTGGACGTCCAGTCCACTGTTTAAGGCGTCGGCAACCTCGACGATGCTCTTTTCGCCCATGCCGTAGATCAGGAGGTCTGCCTGCGCGTCGAGCAGAATCGAGCGGCGGAGCTTGTCCGACCAGTAGTCGTAATGCGCCAGACGGCGCAGACTCGCCTCGATGCCGCCGATGATGATGGGTGCGCGGGGATACGCGCGCCGAATTAAATTACAGTAGACCACCGTGGCGCGGTCTGGACGCTTGCCGATCACGCCACCGGGGGTGTAGGCGTCGGTCTTGCGGCGGTGCTTGCCGACGGAATAGTGGTTGACCATGGAATCCATGTTGCCCGCCGAAACCAGATAGCCCAGACGGGGCGTGCCGAAAAGGTTGACGGAGTTTTCATCCCGCCAATCCGGCTGGGCACAGATGGCAACCTTGTAGCCCGCCGCCTCCAGCACCCGGCTGATGATGGCGTGGCCGAAGGAGGGGTGATCGACATAGGCATCTCCGATCACATAAACAAAGTCCGGCTGGAGCCAGCCCAGGGCGTCCATCTCCCGGCGGCTCATTGGCAAAAATCCCATTACCGTTCCCCCGTCGAGCCGAAGCCGCCGCTTCCGCGCGCGGTTTCCGAAAGGGTCTGCGCCTCGATGAACTGCCCGGTGAGGAAGGGGGTGATCATAAGCTGCGCGATGCGCTCGCCGTCCTCCACCGTCTGGGAGATGGGGCCGTGGTTGTGCAGCGGGACGAACCACTGGCCGCGGTAGTCCGCGTCAATGATGCCAACCTTGTTGGCAGGGGCAAGATGGCGCTTTGTGGCAAGGCCGCTGCGGGCAAAAACCAGACCGGCATAGCCCTCCGGCAGCTCCACGCTGATGCCGAGGGGGATGAGCTGCGTCTGCCCCGGCGCAATGGTCACCGGCTCGTCCAGGCAGGCGCACAGATCTGCACCGGCGGAAAGAGCCGTGCCGTAAACCGGCAGGCGGGCGTTGTCCCGGAGACGTTTCACTTTGATTTCCATAAGCGTTTTACCTCAATTTTCTTTTTCCTTCGGGAAGGTCAGCGGCCAGACGAGCGCAGCAAAGAGCACGACGGCACAGTAGCGGATGGCGTTTGTGCCCAGCCAGGTGAAGCCCAGCGCGGCAAAGAGCACCTTGAGCCCTTCCTTCACGGCAAGCAGACCGACCAGCCCGAGCAGCACCTTCAGAAGCTGCTGCCACCAGCGCGCCCGGACGGAAAAGCGGATGTATCTGC
Source organism: uncultured Oscillospiraceae bacterium (assembly GCA_964425295.1). Classification (GTDB taxonomy): domain Bacteria; phylum Bacillota; class Clostridia; order Oscillospirales; family Oscillospiraceae; genus JAZOXB01. The sequence continues at coordinate 4,095 of CAYRMX010000106.1, forward strand.
GCTCGATGGGATAGGCAATCAGAAAGCCCAGCAGCGCGCCAAAGAGGGAATAGCTGTTTTTCCGGCCCTCGTAGATGTTTTCCGCGGCCTCAGCGACGAGGGCGGAAAAGTCTGAGCAATTGGCGTAAAGTACAAAGGCCGCCGACAGCGCCAGCATCGTGCCCAGCAGGGCGTACATCCATTTCGGCTCCTGCATCGCCCGGCGCACCAGCGGATAGAAGGCGAACACCAGAAGCGTGCCGACCAGCAGCGAAACGCCCACATCCAGCGGCGTGTGCACGCCCAGATACATCCGGGAGAAGGCCGTCAGCGCAATGAGCACGATGCACACCACGCGCAGCACGGTGCTTTTGTGCCAGCGGGCCATACTGCCCAGCGTGCCGGTAACGGACTGCGTGTGGCCGGAGGGGAAGGAATAGCCGCTTGCGCCCTCGCGCGCGGATTCGACAATGGTAAAGTCCGGATCTTTTACCCAGGGGCGGGGAATCCGGCACAGCAGCTTGAGAAACTGGTTAAACATCGTGCCGAGGAAGCCCACAAAGAGCAGATAATAGCCCTCCGCCTTGTCTACGCACCAGAAAACGGTGAGCGCAAGCACAATAAAAAGCAGCTCGTCCCCCAAATAGGTTACAGCACCCATAACAGCGTTTAAAAAGTCATTCCGAATCGACTCCAGCAGATATAACAGCGACAAACAACCGCCCCCCCTGTTCCTTTTTTCACCATTATAGCACAAATCCCCGCGGATGGAAAGAGAAAAAGGGGCTGCGGCGAAAGCTTGCTTTTGCCGCAGCCCCTGGGGTTTCCCCCCTCCCGGCTGGGAGGGGGGATTATTTTACTTTTCGAGATACACGCACAGGATTTTTGCGGCCTCGGCGCGGGTGGTGCTGTCCTGCGGGG
>CAYRMX010000107.1:0-4910 GCA_964425295.1 uncultured Oscillospiraceae bacterium
GGGACAGAGTAATCTTTTTTCTAATGCAGAAAAATGATGATGACCTTCTCCGGTTTAGAAACGGGGTGGAAAATGAACAACATCGGAGCATTGCTACGGCAGGAACGACTTGCGCGCGATTGGAGTCAGGAGGGGCTATGCCGCGGTATCTGTGCGGTGTGCTACCTTTCCAAGATCGAGCAGGGACGCGTCACGTCGTCGGAGGATGTGCTGCGTTTGCTGTTCGCGCGGCTCGATCTGGCGTGGGAGAATGACGCTGCGCTGAAGTCTGCCGTTTGGCTGCTTGACGAGGTGCGCGCTGCTTCTGCCGGGCGACTATGCGGCGTTTCACGGTCATCGGGAGGAGTTTTTCGCCGCGCGCCCGCTGCTTTCCCGCAGCCGATATGCCACGAAAGCCGAGCTGCTGACGCAGTTTTTCCTGCACGACGGCAGGCCGATCGACGAGCGAACGGAGGCCGGTCTGGATGAGCACAATCTGGCGCTGCAACGGCTGCTTCAGGGGCGCTTTGAGGAAATGCGCAAGCAGTATGCGCTTGCCGAGCGGCTTGGGCGCATTCTGGGCATTGAGAGTCGCATCCGCATCGATGAAACGCGGCGGCTGGACGAAGCCGGCTACTCATTCCGCCTCTGGAAGCAGGATATCCGCGAGGCCGCGCGCTGGGCGAAATCGTGGACTATCGCGTGTGCATGACGAACTGCGGCGGCTTCACACTTCTCGCAGGTTGGCTGACCATCTGGCGCAGCCGGAAAAGTGTCCGCGCCGTCTACGAATCCGCCGGCAACTGACCCCGCACTCTCACGGAGTATGCACGGCTCGCGGGCGGGTACTTTCGCGTTCAACGAGGGCGACCGGGAGGAGGTAGGTGCTATCGGCAGGCTCATGGCTGCGCAGACGCAGCAGCAGTTCCAGCGCCAGCGACGCCCGCTGCGCATGGTTTTGCCCGATGGTTGTAACGGCGGGGTGGATCTGCGCCGAAAGCAGGCTGTTGTCAAACCCCGCGACCGAAAGCCGTTCCGGGACTTTGACTCCCTCTTTCTGTAAAAACTGAATGAGATCGACGGCATAATAATCCGAAACGGCGAACACCGCCGTATATTCCAGCAGCTTTGACAGGTGTTCCCGATAAAACGCCTCGCGCTCCGCCTGCTTCATCGGCACGAGCAGCAGCTCCGCATTCGGGAGCACCGCTCGCAGACCGCTCCAGCGCTGATGGTCCATATAGCTGTCGTTGTCCGCAATGCACAGCACCCGCTCATGTCCCAGCGCCCTCAGGTGCTCGCCCATAAGCCGTCCACCGCCGAAATTGTCGACGACGAGGTTGACGATGCGCTTCGCGTCGTTCAAAAAGCCGTCATAGACGACAAACGGAATGCGCATACGGTCGCGCAGGCGCTGATAATCCTGTTCGCAGAAGCCGATGAGCACCAGCCCCGCCATGTTCCACATGGAAGCAAATTTTTCGATCTCCTGTGGGCAGGTCGTCGTGCGCACCATCATGAAATAGCCGCCGCGGTCAAGCTCCTTGGACAGCGCATTGAGCGAGGCGGAGACGAAGCCGTCCTCCAAAACGTGTCCCTCATATTTTTCGTGGTCGTTGACGACCACACCGATAATCTTGGAATCGTTCTGCGCGAGCAGGATGCCCGCCATGCCGGGGATATAATCCCGCTGCTCCAAAAGCGCCTGCACGCGGCGCACCGTCTCGTCGGAGACTTTGCCGGTCTTGCCGTGGATGACGTTTGAGACGGTCGCGGTGCTCAGTCCCAGCTCCTCGGCGATGTCCGCAATGCGCACTCTGCGTTCTTCCTCCATTGCCACACTTCCTTTCCTCCGTTGGTTCATCCTAGGATATCACAAAATGGTGTCCGTTTCCAGTCCCCTGTCCCAACATCTTGAATTTTTTCGGTCAAAAGTCGTATCACGCGACATGCGAGCGGAAAAATCCGAAAAATACGCCTTTATATGTCTTGACTTTGCGGCGCGAATGTGGTATAAATTGAGTCGTTGAAATCTTTAAGCAAATCGGACGAGCGCCGATGCGGTACAGTGATGCCGGCAAGATTGACACGCAATGACAGACTTGCTCTGCCAATACGTTTGTTATGTCCTGCTGCATCCGCAGCAGGATTTTTTGTTTCGGAAGGAGGGTTGGAGCAATGGAACTGAAAGCCATTTTGATGGACGACGCAGCATTCACCCGTGCTGTCATGCGCGTTTCCCACGAGATTGTGGAGAAAAACAAGGGTACGGAGGGCATCGTTCTTCTCGGCATTCGCCGCCGCGGGCTTCCCATCGCTTCCATGATTCAAAAGAACATCAAGCTCATCGAGGGCGTCGAAGTTCCCTGCGGCGAGCTGGACATCCGCTATTACCGCGACGACCTCACGCCGGAGCACGAAGACCCCGCCGTTCGCCCCGTCGAGCTTCCGTTCGACGTGACGGATAAGCGCGTGATCCTCGTCGACGACGTGATGTACACCGGGCGCACGGCACGCGCCGCGATCGAGGCGGTTTTCTCCGTCGGCAGACCGCGCTGCATCCGTCTTGCCATCCTGATCGACCGCGGTCACCGCGAGCTTCCGATCCGCGCCGACTATGTCGGCAAAAACGTCCCCACTGCAAACGCCGAATTGATCTCCGTCTGCGTCCCGGAATATGACGGGCGACGGTGCGTCGAGCTGTTGCAGGTATAAGCCGATGTGATCTGGCTTGCCGGTGAGGACGTCCGAGCAACCCGACCGGCAGACCTTTTCCATAAACAAAATGAGAGGAGCTGTCATTTCAAAATGCGCAAACGTACACACGAGGTCGGGTATCTTCCGAACGAACGACCCACAATGGGAAAGCTTCTGCTTTACGCCATCCAGCAGGTCATCGTCATGTTCCCCGCTACCGTCACGGTGGCACTGATCACCGGTTTCCACGTATCGACCACCATCTTCGCAAGCGGTCTGGCGACCCTTTGCTTCATCCTCATCACCGGGAAAAAGATCCCCCTCTATTACGGCTCCAGCTTCGCCTATCTGACGGCGATTTCGAGCATGTGCGCCGCCGAGGGCTTTGAAAAGGTCAACGGCATTCTCCCGACCGAAGCAATTCAGTATGCACAGTTCGGCATCATTCTCTCCGGTCTGGTTTCCATCGCCGCCGGTCTTCTGGTTCGCTTCTGCGGCCGCAAGGCGGTTGAAAAGGTTCTGCCCGCATCGATCACCGGTCCTGTCGCCATGATCATCGGTCTGACCCTCGCAGGCAACGCCTTGTCCGACGCCATCCCCACCGACGGTGTTGTAAACGCCGCGAACAACTGGTGGATCGTCGTTGCGCTGGTCACCCTGCTTTCCACCATTCTCTATTCGAAGTATCTCAAGGGCTTCCTCGGTCAGCTCCCGCTGCTTCTCGGCGCTCTGACCGGCTGCGCAGTTGCCGGTCTGGTCTATGCCTTCGGCGACGTCAATCTCTTCCGCGCCATGCCGGAAGCCGCAACGGAAGCTTCTCTCTGGAAGCTGGGCGACGGCTCCATCTTCGCAGTCCCCGCACTCTCCCTCCCCAAGGTCTCCTGGAGCGCGCTTGTCGCGATTATGCCCATCGCCATCGCAACCATCCCGGAATCCACCGCACATATGTATCAGCTTGACATCTACGTCAACGACGTTGCCCGCAAGAAGGGCAAGAAGCTCGGCTACAGTCTCGTCGACATGCTCGACCGCAACCTGATCGGCGACGGCATCTGCGACATGATCTCCGGCTTCGTCGGCGGTCCTGCCGGCACGAACTACGGCGAAAATATCAGCACGATGGCGATCACCAAGGTCTTCTCCGTCCCGGTTCTCGCCGCCGCGTCCATCATCGCCATCGTCGTCAGCTTCTTCACCCCGCTCATCAAGGTCATCTACGGCATCCCCCTCTCCGTCATCGGCGGTCTTGAGATCTACCTCTTCGGTGCCATCGCCGCGCAGGGCATTGCCATCATGATCGATCACAAGGTCGACATGTTCTCCTCGAAGAACATCGCCGTCATCGCCTCCATCATGGTCATCGGCATCGGCGGCCAGTACGCTTTCGGCGGCAACATTCCGTTCTTCGGCATGCAGATCCCCTGCATCGCGGGCGCAGCGATCTTCGGCATCATCCTGAACCTCCTGCTCAGCATCGGCGAAAAGAAACACGTCGAAACGGAACAGAACGAACAATAAATAATGAACTACCGCAGCCGGAGCGTGAAAGCGCCCCGGCTGCTTGCTTTTTCTCTCGAACTGTGGTAGGATGGTGAAAACATCACTGCCCGTCGGGCAAAGGAGTCTCCATGAAACTCATTCGTGCCAAAACCAACCCCAATATTTACCCCGAATTCGACCGCCTCTATGCCGAGGCATTCCCCGCCGAGGAGCAGCTCCCTCTGCGCTACCTGAAGCGCAAGGCGCGCAAGGCGTCCTCGGACTGCATTGGCGTCTACGACGGCGGTCGCTTTGTCGGTCTGCTGAATCTCATCTACCACGCAGACGTCGTGCTTGTGTTCTATTTTGCCGTCTCCGGCGACGTCCGCGGACATGGCTTCGGCTCTGCCATCCTCGACGCGCTCAAATCCGAAAGCGCCGGGAAGCGGATCGTGCTCTATATTGAGCCACCGGAGGAATCCAGCCCAAATCTCGACCAGCGCATCCGCCGCAAGGCGTTTTATGAAAAAAACGGCTTCACGGGCTGCGGCTACCGCGTCACGGAGCGCGGCGTTACCTACGACGTCCTGTCCTGCGGCGGCTGCGTAACGGACGCCGAGCTGAAAGCCCTGCTCAGGAACTATGCAGGTCGTCTGTGCTACCCATTCCTCTTCCGTTTCCCGAATCGTTGACAAAAAACCGCGTCCTGCCGCAGCGCAATGTCATTAAGTTAATGGTATAGTCAGTAAAGGGAC
>CAYRMX010000108.1:0-4837 GCA_964425295.1 uncultured Oscillospiraceae bacterium
GCCTGTGATTGCTTCCATCTTTGTGATGTACTCGTTGATTTCAGCCATGATGGACTCGCTGATACCGCCGTCCTCATAGTACTGTGTGCAGGCTTCTGTTGTGATTGTGAAGCCCTGAGGTACTCTCTCTGCGCCAAAAATCTTGGTCATTTCGGCGAGGTTTGCGCCCTTGCCGCCGAGCAGCTCACGCATAGAGCCGTTGCCTTCGGAGAAAAGGTAGACATACTTGTGCATAGTTTTTTTGTTAACCCCTTTCGTTTTTGGGAACGGTATTTCACTTCCGTTCCGAGCATTCTTTCTTATAAGATTTTCACTGCGGAAAGAGTATAACACATCTTTCTGCGTTTTGCAAATAATTTCCGCAAAAAAATCGAAAAAATCACGAAATTGGAAAATGAAATTCAACCTTTTTTATCGAAATGAAAGAGCGCTTCCATCCACCGCCGCAGAAAAACGCAAGCCCGCGCAGGAAATCTTGCAAAATCACCCTCCGCCGCAGCCCGCCCCGCGCAAAATTGCAGAGCAGCACTTGCTCCTGCCGCATGCCAAAAACATTTGTGATTGTTAGAATTTTAGGGAACATCTCACATATTCTTTTGTCCAAAAACATGGAGATATTCTATCTGTTGCTGCAAGGCAATTTCCCGATGTCGTTCGCACGCAATTGCCAGATTACTTCGATGCAATCAATTATGTTTCGGATAACGGCATTATGAACGGCGAATCGAGCATTTGCGCCAGATAAGGTTATCACCCGTGAACAGGCAATGACTTTTTATATCGGTATCTCACAAACGACCAGTCTAATATGCCATACGCAGTCGGTTCTATTGCAGACTGTGGCGATTATTCATCTATGAATTTCAAGCAAGAGATCTGCAAACAGGTGAAGTCTTTTCGTCAGTTGTTTCTTCAGACGGAGCAGCACAGTGCATTGAAAACATCATTTCATAATGCAACCACGCTCCTTCCGATGAGATTCATCCTGATATCTGCGGCAAGGGCGAAAATGAAAGTTGCGCGGCAGGAAGCTTCATTTTTCACCGATAAATTCCGAGCAATACGGGCGCAGAGGGCATTCGCCGCAACGCGGGCTGCGCGCGGTACAGAGCTCACGCCCGAGCAGAACGATGCGGTGGCAAAAATCGGAGCTGTCCTCCGGCGGGAGGATGGCGCGAAGCTGCGCTTCGACCTTTTCCGGCTCTTTCCCGTGCGCCAAACCCAGCCGATTGCTGATCCGAATGCAATGCGTGTCACAGACGACGGCGGGCTTGCCGTAAAGGTCGCCCAGCAACAGGTTCGCCGTCTTGCGTCCGACGCCGGGGAGGGTCAAAAGCGCCTCCATCGTGTCGGGCATTTTGCGGTCATAGACGTCGCGGAGCATTTGACACGCCAGCACGATGTCGCGCGCCTTATGCTTGTAAAATCCGCACGAATGCACCAGCGTCTCGACCTCGGCGACGTCGGCGTCGGCAAAGGCATCGAGCGTCGGAAAGCGCGCGAAAAGCGCGGGCGTGACGAGGTTCACGCGGGCGTCGGTACACTGCGCCGACAGCCGCACGGCGATCATCAGCTCATAATTCTTTTCGTAATGCAGCGCGCACAGCGCATCGGGATAGCGTTCGCGGAGGATGGAAATAATTTCGTCGACATGCGCCATAATGCCACGACCTTTCTTCGGAAATGATTGCCTTTTTCGCGCACATCGGCTACAATAAAGGCGAGGTGATCGGAATGAACACGAACATGCTCGACGCATGGAGGCCACTGCTGCAAGCGGAGCTGAACGCGCCGTATTTTCGGGATTTGACCGCCCGTGTGGAGGCGGCGCGGGACAATGCGGAGGTCTACCCCCCCGCAGGGCGCGAGTTTTTCGCGCTGGAAGCAACGCAGCCGCAGGCGGTGCGCGCCGTGATCTTGGGGCAGGACCCCTATCATGAGCCGGGACAGGCGATGGGGCTGTCATTCTCCGTCGCGAGGGGGACGAAGCTCCCGCCGTCGCTGCGGAACATTTATCGGGAATTGCAGGACGATCTGGGCATTGCGCCACCGTCTCACGGCGACCTGACGGCGTGGGCGCGGCAGGGCGTCCTGCTGCTCAACACGGCTTTGACCGTCGAGCGTGGCAGGGCGAACAGCCACGCGGATTTTGGCTGGCAGCGCTTCACCGACGCGGTGATCGCGGCGACGGCGAAGCTGGAGCAGCCGATTGCGTTCGTCCTCTGGGGCGCGCAGGCGCAGAAAAAAACGGCGCTCATCCAAACGAATGCGCCGCGTCTGCTGCTCTCCGCACCGCACCCCAGCCCGCTGTCATCCTATCGCGGATTTTTCGGCAGCCGCCCGTTTTCCAAGATCAACGCCTTTTTGCAGGCGCACGGTCAGCCGCCGATCGACTGGGGCGCGGTCGCCGACACGCCGGAAGCGCAGACAACGCTGAGGACGTAATCGTCCGTGCAGCAGGTTTGCAGGTGCAGCGCGGGAACGGCGAGCACGCCGCCGCGGACGACGCAGGTCTGCCGCAGAGCTTGAAAAATGTCGTGTTTTTCGGGCGTTCCCGCAAAAATCCCCTGCCCGCTGCGCTTCAGACAGGCTTCCTTTGCCGTCCAGAGCTGCAAAAAGCGGGCGCTGTCAAACTGCCCCGACGGTGCAACAAACGCCAGCTCCTCGGCGCAGCAGACCCGCCGCGCCAGCGCCGGACGGACGGGGCGCAGAACCTCGATGTCGATACCAACCGGCTGCGCATCGACGGCGCATGCGACAAAATCGCCGCTGTGCGACACATTAAAGAAAAACGGCACGCCGACTGCATAGGGCTTGCCGTTTTTTTCACGCAGAAAGGTAAGCGACCGCATCTCGCAGCCGCAGTGCTCGGCGAGCATGGTGCGCGCCAGACGGTCGGCACACAGAGAGCGCCGCCGCGCTTCGGGCGCGCGGAGCGCCGAAAGCCGCGTCCGCGTCTCATCGTCGACCTCGGACGCCCAGCGGCGCAGCGTTTCCTCCGAAACCTCTGAAACGCGCAGAAGCCGAACGTTCACGCCTGACGGTCTCCGGGCAGGGCGGAAACGCTGTAAATCGTCAAAAGCAGACCGCCGAGGAAGATCAGAAGATCGAGCAGCGCAAGCCCGGCGTCGAAGCCGGTTGCGAGCATGAACAGGTTATAAAACATCACGACGACGCCGACGAGCATCAGGCAGACGCCGAAAAAAATCCGCAGGATTTGCTTAAAATATTTCCAATCCAAGGTCATCCCTCCGTTCTGTCTGTATTATATTTCCCGCCGCCCGGTTTGTCAATCTGTTTTGCGCGCGCCGTGCCGTCAAGCCCGGCAAAAAGCGGAGAACGGCTGCCATTCGGCAACCGTTCTCCGCTTTTTCAGTCGACGATATCGACCGTCACGCGCTTTCCGTCGCGCTGGGCAACTGCCTTGACGACGGTACGAATTTCTTTCGCAATACGACCCTGTCTGCCAATGACCTTGCCCATGTCTTCCGGGGCAACGCGCAGCTCAAGGACCGTGCTGTCTGCGTCCTCTCTCTCCGTAACCGTGACTGCGTCGGGATGATCGACCAACTGAGTTGCCACGTAGAGCAAGAGTTCCTTCATCGTGCAGCTCCCTTCGATCAAAGGACGTTCGCCTTTTTCAGAAGAGCCTTCACGGTGTCGGTCGGCTGAGCGCCGTTCTTGATCCACTGCTGTGCCTTTTCGGCGTCGACGGTGATGGTCGCCGGCTCGGTCAGGGGGTTGTAAGTGCCGATTTCCTCGATGCAGCGGCCGTCACGCGGGCTGCGGGAGTCAGCGACAACAATGCGGTAGTAGGGAGCCTTCTTCGCGCCCATTCTTCTGAGTCTGATTTTTACCATGAGATTTGACCTCCAAAAGTATTTCAAAAAATATATCGTCAGGTGCTATGACCCAATGAACGTTCAAAGTCCGGGCATACCGGGGAAGCCGCCCATTTTGCCGAAGAGCTTTCTCTTTTTGCCCTTGCCGTTGAGCTGCTTCATCATCTGCTGCATTTGGTCGAACTGCTTGAGCAGGCGGTTGATGTCTTCCACCTTTTGCCCACAGCCGAGGGCAATACGGCGCTTGCGCGAGGAGTTGAGGCAGGAGGGATTCTCCCGCTCATAGGGCGTCATGGAGAGGATGATCGCTTCGACGCGGGTGAGCGCGGATTCGTCGACCTGCACGTTTTTCATCGCGCCCATGCCGGGCAGCATGCCGAGGATGTCCTGCATCGAGCCCATATTTTTGATCTGCGTGAGCTGATCGTAAAAATCGGCAAGCGTGAACTTGTTCTGGCGCAGACGCTGCTCCAGCTCCATCGCCTTTTTCTGGTCGAGCGCCTGCTCCGCCTTTTCAATCAGGGTCAGAACGTCGCCCATGCCGAGGATGCGCGAAGCCATACGCTCCGGGTGGAACGGCTCGATCATGTCGAGCTTCTCGCCCGTGCCGATGAACTTGATGGGCTTTCCCGTGACCGCCTTGACGGACAGCGCAGCGCCGCCGCGAGCGTCGCCGTCAAGCTTGGTGAGCATCACGCCGTCGATGTCGAGCCATTCGTTGAACGACTGCGCGGCATTCACCGCGTCCTGACCGGTCATCGCGTCGACCACGAGCAAAATCTCGCTCGGCTCGACCTCCGCCTTGATGCTTTTCAGCTCATTCATCAACGCCTCATCGACATGCAGACGGCCGGCGGTGTCGAGAAAGACCATGTCGTTGCCGTGCTGCTGGGCATGGCGGATGGCGGCTTTGGCGATTTTAACGGGGTTTTCCTGCCCCATCTGGAAGACGGGGATGTCAAGCTGACCGCCGACGACCTCAAGCTGCTTGATGG
>CAYRMX010000109.1:0-4807 GCA_964425295.1 uncultured Oscillospiraceae bacterium
GTTCCGCAGCGAGGGCAAGGAATACGTCATGAAGGACGGCGACATCGTCAACTTCCTGTTCAACGTCTGATTCTCTGCGCGGGCTTGATCCCGCCGGGCAGCAGGCTGTTCTGCATGTCTTTTTCGATTTCTTTTGCCATGCAAACACACCTCGATATGAAAATTGCATGCCGCAGGGTCGCAAAACAAAAGAGCCGGATAAGTGACAGGCCTCTCAGCCTGTTGCCTTATCCGGCTCATCATTTCCGGCGAATGATCTGCCCTCCGTGCAAGCACTGCGTATTCTACCACGAAAAAACGATTGCCAAGCGTTTTTCGCCGCTTTTTTGCAAAAAAGTTTCATTCCCTGCTGCCCCGGTGCAGCTCCTGCGTAACTGCCTGCGCCGCCTCGATGACCGCTTCGCGCATTTCGTCACATGCCTCTTCGCTCGCGCCCAACATATAGATGATGCCGATGGCGTAACAGCACTCCCCGCTGCCGTCGAAAATCGGCGCGGCGACGGAGCTCAAGCCGAGCTTATATTCCTCTTGCTCCTGCGCGTAGCCCGTTTCGCGGGCGCGGTTCAGCTCCGCAAGCAGGACGTCGAAGTCTGTGACGGTGTTGGGCGTATAGGCTTGCAGCGCCCTCCGACGCAGCAGCCGCTCCGCCTCATAGACCGAGCGGTTTGCCAAAATCACCTTGCCCTGCGAACTGCAATGCAGCGGAAGGCGCGTTCCGACCTCCGAGGTGATGCGAAAGCTCGTGCGCGGCTCGCAGCACTCGACCAGAATCAGCTCGTCGCCCGACTGCCGCGCCAGATACGCCGACTCGTTGAAGCGGTCGACGATGTGCTGCAAGTACGGGCGGCAGATGCCGGGCGCATCCCACCCCTGGTTGACCGCACTGCCCAACTCAAAAAGATGATAGCCCAGCCGATATTTTCCGTCCGTTCGGTTCTGCTCAACGACGCCGGAGTCGACCATCGACGCAAGCAGCCCGTGGATGGTACTTTTCGCCCAGCCGGTCATCTGCTCCAGCTCGCGCAGGGAAAGCGGTCTGCGTGCAAGCCAGAAGCAGTCGAGCAGATGAATGGATTTTTCGATGGCATGGACTCGTCTTCCGCGCGTTTCCATTGCCCTGCCCTCCCTTTTCTTATTTCAGGAAAATGCGCTTACCGCCGCGGTAAGCCCGAACGACACCGATCCGCTGCGCCGCAGGCACCGCCGCGCGCAGCTCCGCTTCCATCGCGTCGGCGTCATCGGGATGTACGGCGATGAGCAGTCCGCCGGAGGTCTGCGGGTCATAGAGCATGTCCTGCACCGCGAGCGGCACGTCCCCCGCGTCGACTGACGCCTCGGCAAAGCTGCGATTGCGATACATTCCTGCGGGCAGAATGCCCATCTCGGCAAAGTCCCGCGCTTCGGGCAGAAGCGCCAGCGCCGAGGTGTTGATCTCCAGCTCCATGTCGCTCCCCTGCGCCATTTCCAGCGAATGCCCAAGCAGTCCGAAGCCCGTCACGTCCGTGCAGGCATGAACGCGGTAGCGCACCATCACGTCGCGTGCGCCCTTGTTGAGCGTGGTCATCAGGCACTTGATGAGCGCAGTCGACTCCTCGGACAGCAGCTCTGCTTTCGCCGCCGTGCTCAAAATGCCGATGCCCAGCGGCTTGGTCAGGAACAGAACGTCGCCCTCATGCGCACCGGAGTTCGTCAAAAGCTTTTCCGGGTGGACGAAGCCCGTGACGGCAAGCCCGTATTTCGGCTCGTCGTCGAGGATGCTGTGCCCGCCGGTAATGATCGCGCCGGCTTCGTAGACCTTGTCATAGCCGCCGCGCAAGAGAGCATGCACCGCTTCCTTGGGCAGCTTTTCCGGCACCGCCATGATGTTGAGCGCCAGCTTCGGCTCGCCGCCCATCGCATAGACGTCGGAGAGCGCATTGGTCGCTGCGATCTGCCCGAAGACATAGGGATCGTCGTCAATGGGCGGAAAAAAATCGACCGTCTGCACCAGTGCCAGCTCGTCCGAGACGCGGTAGACCGAGGCGTCGTCGGACTTGTCAAAGCCGACGAGCAGGTTCGGGTCGTGGTGGACGCGAATGCCGTCAAGCAGCTTCGCCAGCACGCCCGCGCCGACCTTTGCGCCGCAGCCGGCGCATTTTGCAAGCTTGGTGAGCTTAATATCTTCCATGCCTAGCCCTCCGAAAATCGTAAAATCGCTTCCAAAACGCCGCCCGCGATGGCAAGCGCCTTGTCCGAAACAAATTGGCAGTAGGATCGTTCACCGCGCGGGTCGACGTCGCCGGCTTTCATGCCGCGCTGCACGGGCGTTCCGTCGGCAAGCAGTCCGCGCAGAACGCCGTCGATCTGGCAAAGCATCGGCACGCCCTCGACCGTCCCGGCGGTATCGCCCTGCCGCACGACAGCTCCGATCTCCAGCGTTTGGCGGAACACACCGTCTGCCGGGGCGCGCAGCACGCGTTCGCCGGCGAAGCCGCCGATCAGCCCGGGAACGTTGGTGTTCGGAAGGGGCGAGCCGTCGGTGATGACGCGTCCGAGCGTGTGTCCGCGCATCGTCTCGACCGCCGCGTGGCAGTCGACCCCGACGGTGAAGCCCGGGCCGACGCCGATGACGCAGGGCGCGTCGGTGATCTTCGTGCCGAGGTTTTTCTTGGCGAGAATGGCGTCGACCAGCACGTCCGGCTTGAGCGCAGTGCGGCACGCCGCCTCCGGGTCAGCCAGCACGGCAATTGCGCCGCGACGCACCGTTTCCAGCGCTTCCTCCGGCGTTTCGGCGCGCTCCGCCGTCACGTCCTCGACCGTTGTTTTCCCGAAAACGACCGCCTGCGAGAAGCAAACCGTCCGCCGAATGGCAGTCGGGCGGGGCAGGTCGGTCATGATGACCTGAAATTTTGCATGATGCAGCCGCAGGGCGATCCCCGAAGCAAGGTCGCCCGCGCCGCGAATCAAAACCAGCATAGAAATTCTCCTTTTTGCAGAGCGGCTGCCGCCGTCGGGCAGGTCAGCCCGGACGCCACCGCCCGCGCCGCCTCTAATGCTTCCGGCGTGTCGACCTGATTGATGAGCACGCATTCGGAAAGGCGCTCGGCTTCCAACACGCGGGCAACCGCCTGCGCCGTGGCGATCTCCGCCTCTCCCGAAAGCGCCGAAAAACGCTCCGGGCGGTGGACGACCTCCGAAATTTTCCCGCCGATGCCCGACGCGCCGACGACCGTGACCGTCCGCGCCGTCTGCGGGGGGATGACCGGCTCATGCGGTGCATGCGCCTTGAGCGGCTTTCGCGCCGCGCCGTCCGCCTCGACGAGCACAAAATCGGCAAGCGTCCGCAACTCCGCAAAGGACTGGCACGGGGCGGTCAGCTTCCCGTTTTCGCAGGGCGTTCCGAGGCAAACGATCCCCTCGACCCGCGCCGCCGTTTCTGCAAAGGGCAGGTGCGTCGGGCGGAAAATATGCGTCGTGGTCGTCACGATGACCGTACCGCACGCGGACAGCTCCTGCGCCAGACGGTACAGCAGCGTGGTCTTTCCGCCGCTGCCGATCAGCGCCGTCACGCCGCGCGGAATGGCAAGCTGTTCGGAAAAAGACGTCATTGTTCGGCGCTCCCTTTCGTTATTCTTCTAATAAAATAACATACTTTTATCTTTCCGTCAACCGCGGGCGGAAAAAAGTTCACGCAGCCAAAAAACGCCTCCGCCGAACGTTGACGAAGATGCGAAAACTGTGGTATAATTACAGTATGGAACAGAAATTCAGACCGGTACTGTCCGTGCGGGTCTTTGGGGCGGAAAAGTGCTTCGGCCCGGGCATTGCGGAGCTGCTGCACCGCGTCAAGACGCACAATTCCCTCCGCGCCGCGTCCATTTCGATGGGCATGGCGTATTCCAAGGCATGGACAGTTGTCAAAAACGCCGAGAACGTCCTCGGCTTTTCCCTGCTGTGCTCAACCACCGGCGGCAAACACGGAGGAGGTGCGACCCTTTCGCCCGAAGCAGAAAAACTCTTGACCGCCTATGATGCGTACTGCGCCCGTCTGCGGCAATTCGCCGCCGAAACATTCCCGGAAAGCTTCGCCGACGTCTTCGGCGAAGAAAAAAAGTGACCGCTTTTCCAAAGCGGTCACTTTTATTTTCGAAAATTAAGCAGCGTAGAGCAGCGAGGTGAAGAGCGTCAGCAGGACGAACGCAGCCGCGAGCCACTTGGTCATGCGGGAGAGCTTCGCGTCGAGCGTGACAGCCTTGTTCTTGCCGAAATAATTCTCGCTGTTACCCGCGATCGCACCGAGACCGTCGTCTTTTCCGTTCTGGAACATGATGGTCAGCGAAAGCGCTGCGCAGGAGATGAGCTGTAATACCAAAAGGACAATTTTCAAAACTTCCATGAATACCTCCAAATATGAACCGCGCTTACGGCAGGCGGTGCGCCGGAATTCTATAAGCAGTACTGATGATTTTAACACAGGAATACGGCAATTTCAAGCATTTTTTGCAAAAAAGCCGAATTATTTTGTCGCCCAGTTGCCCGTCGCGGCGCAGGTGAGGTAGGCGTTGATGAAGCCGTCGATATTTCCGTCCATTACGGCGTTGATATTCGTGCTTTCAAAGCCTGTGCGCGTGTCCTTGGCGAGGGTATAGGGCATGAAGACATAGGAGCGGATCTGGCTGCCCCACTCGATCTTCTGCTGCACGCCCTTGATGTCCGAAATTTTTTCCAGATGCTCGCGTTCCTTGATCTCGATGAGCTTCGAGCGCAGCATGCGCATACACGTTTCCTTGTTTTGGAACTGGTCGCGCTGCGTCTGGCAGGAGACGAC
>CAYRMX010000110.1:0-4804 GCA_964425295.1 uncultured Oscillospiraceae bacterium
CTCAAAAACCCAGTGTTTATGCAGGTTTTCAGCGTTTTTGGTATTACTCCCATTCAATGGTGGCGGGGGGTTTACTGGTGACGTCGTAGACGATGCGGTTGATGCCGCGGACTTCGTTGACGATACGCACGGAGATGCGGTCGAGGACGTCATAGGGGATGCGCGACCAGTCGGCGGTCATGAAGTCGCTGGTATTGACCGCGCGCAGCGCGAGAGTATAATCATAGGTGCGCCCGTCGCCCATGACGCCCACCGAGCGCATGGAGGTCAGGACGGCGAAATACTGACTCAGGCTGCGGTCGAGCCCCGCTTTGGCGATCTCGTCGCGGAAGATAAAGTCCGCGTCGCGCAGAGTGTCGAGTTTTTCACGGGTGATGTCACCGATGACGCGGATGGCAAGCCCCGGACCGGGGAACGGCTGACGCATAACGAGATATTCCGGCAAGCCGAGTTCCCGACCGAGCTGGCGCACTTCGTCCTTGAAGAGCATGCGCAGCGGCTCGATGATCTCCTTGAAGTCGACGTAATCGGGCAGACCGCCGACGTTGTGGTGGCTTTTGATGACGGCGGATTTGCCGACGCCGGACTCGATGACGTCCGGATAGATCGTGCCCTGCACAAGGTAATCGACGGCGCCGATCTTCTTTGCCTCGGCTTCAAAGACGCGGATGAATTCCTCGCCGATGATCCGGCGCTTCGTTTCCGGATCGGTGACGCCGGCGAGCTTTTCGAGGAAGCGTTCCTCGGCGTTGACGCGGACGAAGTGGATGTCCCATTTGGAGAACGCCGCCTCGACCTCGTCGCCCTCGTTTTTGCGCATCAGACCGTGGTCGACGAAGACGCAGGTGAGTTGCGAGCCGATCGCTTCCGCCATGAGCGCGGCGGCGACGGAGGAGTCGACCCCGCCGGACAGCGCCAACAGGGCGCGCCCCGAGCCGACCGTTTCGCGGATGGAGCGGATGGCGCTGTGGCGGTAATCCGCCATGCACCAGTCACCGGACGCGCCGCAGACGGCATAGAGGAAGCGGCGCAGGATGTCACTGCCGTGGACGGTGTGCTGCACCTCGGGATGGAACTGGACGCCGTAGAGCTTGCGCTCCGGGCAAGCCATCGCCGCCGTGGGGCAGACGTCGGTATGTGCCGCGACGGAGAAGCCCGCGGGCACTTCGGAGATATAGTCGCCGTGGCTCATCCATGTGATGAACGAGGGCTCAAGTCCCTCAAAGAGAGCGCAGGCGGTGTCGAACGCGGTCTGCGTTTTGCCGTATTCGCGGGCGGAGGCGGCGGTTGCGGCGCTGACTGTGCCGCCGAGCGTGTGCGCCATGAGCTGGCAACCGTAGCAGATGCCGAGCACGGGAATGCCGAGCGAGAATAGGGCGGGGTCAACGTGCGGCGCAGCGGGGTCATAGACGCTCTCCGGGCCGCCGGAAAGGATGATGCCGATGGGGGCGCGGCGGCGCAACTCCTCCGGGGAGACGGAGCAGGGGACAACCTCGCAGTAGACGTTCTGCTCACGCACACGTCGGGCGATGAGCTGGCTGTACTGCGCGCCGAAGTCGAGAATGAGTACCGTTTCCACTATGCTTCCTCCCGAAAAACGATGTTGCCCGGCTCGGCGCTTTCGATGATGGCGAGGGAGCGCAGGTTGACGCCGGCGTCGCGCAGACGGTCGCCGCCGCCCTGAAAGCCCTTTTCAACCGCGCAGCCGATGCCGACCAGCTCCGCGCCCGCGTTTTCAACGATCTCGCACAGACCGCGCATGGCTTCGCCGCGCGCGAGGAAGTCGTCGATGACGAGTACGCGGTCGCCGGGGTGGATCCATTCCTTGGAGACGAGCAGTGTGACCTTCTTTTTATAGGTATAAGAAAAGATCTCACTCTGATACAGACCGCCTTCGATGTTGTCGCTCTTGGCTTTCTTGGCGAAGACCATCGGCTTGCCGTAGTGATGGGCGCAGATGGCGGCAAGGGCGATTCCGCTTGCTTCGGCGGTCAGAATGAGATCCACCTGATCGAGGTCGAAGTATTTCCGAAACTCCACGGCGATGCGCTCCATCAGGGCGCAGTCGATGCGATGGTTGAGAAAGCCGTCGACCTTGACGATGTTTCCGGGCAAAACCTTGCCCTCTTTCACGATGCGTTCTTTCAGTTCCTGCATGGCGTCCTCCCTAAAACATTTCTGTATTAACCTCGAATTATAGCATAAACGCCGTCAATATGCAAGACGTTTTACGCGGAATTCCTGGGAAAACGGCACGGACAGACCCGAAAAGCGAGTCTGTCCGCGTACTTTACAAAATCAGCCAGCCGCTGAGGATGCCGGCGGCGGCGGAGCATACAATTATAATAATGGGATTGACCTTTTTCAGCGCAAGCACGAGCGAGCCGCCGAAGATGACGGCGGAGCAGAGAAACTCCGGCTTGAGCATGGCGTCCCACGCCAAACCGCTGCGGAAAAAGACCGTCGGCACAAGGCTGACGACTGCGCCCGCCATCAGCCCGACGACCGTCGAGCGCAGGGCGTACATCGCACCGCTGACGAGCTTGCTCTGCTTGAAGCGGATGTAGCAGCGGGCGACAATCAAAATGACGATGAACGACGGCATGACGACGCCGAGCGTTGAGGCGACCGAGCCGAGCACGCCCGCAGTCTCCGCGCCGACGTAAGTGGCAATGTTGACGGCGAACGGGCCGGGCGTGGATTCGCTGACGGCGATGAAGTCGACCATTTCCTCCAGCGAGAGCCAGCCGTTTGCGACGATCTCGTCCTGAATGAGGGGGAGCATCGCATAGCCGCCGCCGAACGTGAACAGACCAATCTTAAAGAAGGTATAAAATAACTGCAAAACAATCATTTTTCGACACCCCGCTTTCTGCAAATGGCGCAGAAGATGCACCCGGCGATAGCGCACAGGGCGATCAGCGCGATGGTGCTCCAGTCAAGAATCGTCGACCAGACCAGCGCCGCGACCATGACGCACCACGAAAAGACGTTGTGCTCCGCACGGCGGAAAAAATTCACGACCGCCTTGACGATCAGCGCCAGAACTCCCGCGCGAATGCCGAAGAACGCATACTGCACGAAGCGGTTGTCCATGACGTGCCGCAGGAAAAAGGCGATGACGAGGATGATGCAGAACGAGGGCAGCACGACGCCCAGCGTTGCGGCGACCGACCCGAGCACGCCCGCCGTGCGGTAGCCGATGAACGTGGCGGAGTTGATGGAGATCGGGCCGGGCGTGGACTCGGCGATCGCCACGATGTCGGTGATCTCGTCCTTGCCGATCAGGTTTCTCTTTTCCGCCGTCTCATATTCGATCAAGGGGATCATGGCATAGCCGCCCCCGAACGTGAATGCACCGATCTTGAAAAAGATCCCAAACAGCTTCAGCGCCTGACGCAGACGCGCGCGAAATGACATAAGCTCGCCTCCGAATTCAAAAATCTACCGATAAGTATAGCGCAAAATCGTCTGAAACGCAACCGAAGAATCTTTTTTTGAAAAATGTAGGAAAAATTTTTGAAATTTACAGAAAAACGGTTGAATTTTGCGCGGATTTGTCATAGAATAGTCCGTGCAGCGCCTTGGGACGAACGCTGTCCCCTCAAATTCCATCCGTCCCGACGGGGAACTATGCTCAATATCGTTCTGGTCACGCCGGAGATCCCGCAAAATACCGGCAACATCGCCCGCACCTGCGCCGCGACCGGCTCGGTGCTGCATCTGGTCAAGCCGCTGGGCTTCGACATTTCCGAAAAAGCCGTCAAGCGCGCCGGCTTGGATTATTGGCATCTGGTCGACGTGCGCGTGTATGAAAATCTCGACGACTTCTTCGCCCGCAACCAAGTCGGGCAAATGCGCCTGTTTTCCACCAAAGCGCCGCGCGCCCATACCGAGGCGGACTACGCCGACGGCTGCTATCTCTTCTTCGGACGGGAGACGAAAGGTCTGCCGGAGGAGTTCCTCGCCGCGCACTATGATGACTGCGTCCGCATCCCCATGCGGGAGGAGGCGCGCAGCCTGAATCTGAGCAATTCCGTCGCCGTCGGCGTCTTTGAAGCGCTGCGCCAGCAGGAATTTCCGCATTTGAAGGATTACGGCAAAATGCGCGAATGACCCGCAACTCTTCACTTCGCCATGCACTCGCCGCGTCGGCGGCGGGATGTGGGCATCCCGCCCTACAATTTTGTTAAATCAATGCACCCGCATTTTAATAGGAGGTCACACATGAACTACAACAAGAAATCCGTTGAGCAAATTGATGTCAAGGGCAAGCGCGTGCTCTGCCGCTGCGACTTCAACGTCCCGACCAAGGACGGCAAGATCACCAGCGACAAGCGCATCGTTGCCGCTCTGCCGACCATTGAATATCTTGCCAAGCACGGCGCGCGCGTCATCCTCTGCTCTCACATGGGCAAGCCCAAGGGCGAATGGAAACCGGAGCTGTCGCTGAAGGTCGTCGCCGACCGTCTCGGCGAGCTGCTGGGTCATCCGGTCATCATGGCTGCCGACGTTGTCGGCGAGGACGCCAAGGCAAAAGCTGCCGCCCTCGAGGACGGCGAGATCATGCTGCTGGAAAACGTCCGCTACATGAAGGGCGAAACGAAGAACGATCCCGAACTCGCCAAGGAGCTGGCTTCGATGGCGGACATCTTCGTCAATGACGCGTTCGGTACTGCTCACCGTGCCCACGCCTCCACCGCCGGCGTCGCCGATTATCTGCCCGCCGTCTGCGGCTATCTGGTGGAAAAGGAAGTTTCCATCATGGGCAAGGCGCTTGCCGACCCGGAGCGTCCGTTCGTTG
>CAYRMX010000111.1:0-4802 GCA_964425295.1 uncultured Oscillospiraceae bacterium
GCCATATCCTCACCAAGAAGGACACCAAGCGCGGCCGTCGCCTGAGAAGCACGACTTACGCAGATGTCACCAATACGGAAGCCATCAAAAAGATGATCCCGTACAAGTAATCGGAAGAGGAGGATATACAAATGGCAAGAATCAAAGGCGCAATGATGACGCGCAAGAGAAGAAATAAGACGTTGAAGCTCGCAAAGGGCTACTGGGGTTCCAAGTCCACCCACTTCAAGATGGCGAAACAGGCCGTCAAGAAGTCCGGCGTTTACGCATACATCGGCCGTAAGCAGAAGAAGCGCGACTTCCGCCGTCTGTGGATCGCTCGTATCTCCGCTGCTGTGAAGCCCTACGATATGAACTACTCCCGCTTCATGAACGGTCTGAAGAAGGCCGGCATCGAGATGAACCGCAAGAGCCTGTCCGAGCTGGCGATCAACGACTCCGCCGCTTTCGCCGCCCTCGTCGACACCGCGAAGAAGGCGCTCTGAGTTCATCCCTCACTGCCGAGAAGCAACTAACCGCGACTGCCAACCGCAGCCGCCCATAACTCGGAGACCGATTCTCATATGAGAATCGGTCTCCGAGTTTCTTGTACGCTTTTGCTTTTATGTGTTTCCTTGCAACGACCGCAGGCGCGTGTGCGTCCGCGGACGGAAATGGGTTTGCAGTTTCGTTTTAGTTTATATATTAGTGTAAAAATATATTATCTTGTCGAAAAAGGGCGGGGACGAAAGGAGCGGTAGGATGAAATACATTCTCTACAACCTCAAGGCGGGCGGCGGCGAGGCGCAGGCGGCAATCGACGCGCTGCTTGCCGCAAACGGCGGCGCGATCGCAGTCGACATGGCGCGCATCGTGGATTACGCAAGCTTCTTTCTCGGCTTGGAAAAGGACGCCGACCTTATTCTCTGCGGCGGCGACGGCACACTCAACCGCTTTGTCAACGGCACGCGCGGATTGGAGATCGAGCACGACCTCTACTACTACCCGCTCGGCACAGGCAACGACTTTGCCCGCGATTTGGGCTATGAAAAACAGGCTGCGCCGACATTTCGGATCAACCCCTACCTGCAAGACCTCCCGTGTGTCACAGTGAACGGCAGGGAGACCCTCTTTCTCAACAATGTCGGTTTCGGCATTGACGGCTACTGCACCGTGGTCGGCGACCGCCTGCGCGCCGAGAACGAGAAAAACAGCACGGACAAGCCGATCAACTATACCGCCATCGCCATCCGCGGGCTGCTCGGGCAATTCCGGCCCCGCAATGCGGTCGTGACGGTCGACGGCGTGCCGCGCAGCTACAAAAAAGTCTGGCTCGCGCCGTGCATGAACGGTCGGTTCTACGGCGGCGGCATGATGCCCGCGCCGCAGCAGGATCGCCTGTCGGCAGAGCGGACAGTGTCGGTGATGGTCTTCCACGGGCTTGGCAAGCTGCATGCGCTGCAAATTTTCCCGTCGATCTTCAAGGGTGGGCACACGAAATACATCAAGCACGTCGCCATCCTCACCGGGCACGACATCCGCGTCGAATTTGACCGTCCCACGCCGCTGCAAATCGACGGCGAGACGGTGCCGGACGTGACCGAATACGCAGTTCACGCCCGCGTCCCCGCAAAGGTCTGACAATTTTGCCCTGTTTCTTGACCGCAAGACGAGAAACAGGGCGTTTTCTCTTTGCAAGCGGCAAAAGCTGTGCTATAATGATAGTGTATCAACCACGCCGGTCGACCGGCGGCTTTGAAATTTGACGGGAGGGAACGATTTGACCGTTTTGTATTGGCTCGAAGACCTCAGAACTCCGGTTCTGGACGTCATCATGCAGTTTTTTACCCTGTTCGGCGAGGAGCTGCTGTTCATGGTGCTGGCACTGGCGGTGTTCTGGTGCGTGGACAAGCGGGAGGGGTATTATCTGCTCTTCGTCGGCTTTTTCGGCACGATCCTCAACCAGTTTTTGAAGCTGCTGTGCCGCATTCCGCGCCCGTGGGTCAAAGACCCGAATTTCACCATCGTGGAATCCGCACGGGGCAGCGCGACGGGCTATTCCTTCCCCTCCGGGCACACCCAGAATGTCGTCGGCACTCTCGGCGGCATCGCCCGCTGGAACAAACGGGCGTGGCTGCGCGCTGTTTGCATCTTCACGCTTGCGATGACGGCGCTTTCGCGGATGTATCTGGGCGTTCACACGCCGCTCGACGTCGGCGTTTCGTTCGGCATTGCCGCGCTGCTCGTGTTCGTATTCTACCCCATCGTGCGCTGGGCATGCGACGAGCCGAAGCGGATGTATCTTCTGCTGGGCATCATGCTGCTCGTCGCGCTTGCCTTCGTGCTCTACGCCAATCTTGCCACGTTTCCGGCGGATATTGACCCCGAAAATCTCCGCGAGGGGCGCAAAAACAGCTATTCCCTGCTCGGCGCGCTGCTGGGCTTCGCCGTCGGCTACCCGATCGAGCGAAAATACATCCGTTTTGAAGAAAAAGCGGTCCGGTGGGCGCAGCTTTTGAAGCTTGCGCTGGGGTTGGCGGTGCTGCTGGTGTGCAAGGAGGGCTTAAAGCTGCTCTTTAACGCCGTCGGCTTCACATGGCTCGGCACGAACGCCATCCGCTATTTCGTCGTGGTCGTCGTCGCGGCGGCGGTCTGGCCTCTGACATTCCGCCGCTTCGCAGCAATGGGGAAACCGCAATGACCGTCTGCCTGATCGTTCTGCTTGCCCTTGCGCTGCTGCTCGCAATTGGGCTTGTGACATTGCATCTTGCGTGCGGACGACCGAAAAAGAACACCGTCGACGTCGACGCGCACCCCAACGACCCGAAAATGCAGCGTTATCGCGACTATATCCTCCCCGCGCGGCAGTGGCTTGCGCAGCATGCGTCACAGACGGTCGGCGTGCGGTCGTTTGACGGGCTGCGGCTGCAAGCGCGGTGGATTCCCTGCGAGAACGCGCGCGGAAGCGTGCTGTGCTTTCACGGCTGGCGGAGCTGCGCCGAGGTCGACTTCGGCGCGGTCTGGCAGTTTTATCACGGCAAGGGGTTCAATCTTCTGTTAGTCGACGAGCGGGCGCAGGGCGCAAGCGAGGGGCGATACATGACTTTCGGCGTCCGTGAACGGCGCGATGTTCACACATGGCTGCGCTGGCACAACGAAACCGTCGGCGCGGACACGCCGGTGTTCCTCACGGGCGTGTCAATGGGCGCGACAACGGTGCTGATGGCGTGCGGCGAGCCGCTGCCCACAAACGTCTGCGGCGTGCTTGCCGACTGCGGCTTCACCTCGCCTTATGAAATCTTCTGCGCCGTGGCGCACAGCGCGCACCTGCCCGCGCGACCTCTGGCGGCGCTGCTGGGCGTGTTCACGCGGCTGTTCGCCGGCTTTTCCCTCAGGGAATATTCCACGCTCGACGCCATGCGCGTCACGACGCTTCCCGTATTCCTCGCGCACGGCGAGGCAGACACGTTCGTCCCCTGCGAAATGTCCCGTCGCGCCTATGAAGCCTGTCAAAGTGCGGATAAAACACTTCTCACCGTGCCCGACGCAGGGCACGGACACAGCTATCTCAAGCAGCCGGAGCGCTATCGGGCGGCAGTCGTCGCCTTTCTGGAGCGCGCATCGGCGGAAAGAAGGAGCAGAACATGAATTACGCTGCCATCAAAACCTATGACATCGCCAACGGGCCGGGCATTCGGTCGGTCATTTTCGTCTCCGGCTGCACGCGGCACTGCAAGGAGTGCTTTCAGCCGCAGACGTGGGACTTCGACTTCGGCGAGGAGCTGACGCCGGAGGTTACGGACTACCTGCTCCAAACCCTTGAGCCGCCGCAGATCGCCGGTCTGACCGTTCTCGGCGGCGAGCCGTTCGAGCCGAAGAATCAGGCGGGCGTCGCTGCCCTCGTGCGGCAGGTGCGCGACCGCTATCCCGAAAAAAGCATCTGGGCGTTCACCGGCTACCTTCTCGACAAAGAGCTGCTGGCAGGAACGATCGGCGATCTTGCGCTGGTGCGGGAGATTCTGTCCTGCCTCGATGTGCTCGTGGACGGGCCGTTTGAGATCGAAAAAAAGGATCTGACGCTGCGTTTCCGCGGCTCGTCGAACCAACGCCTGATCGATATGAAACAAACTTTGGAATCGGGGAGCGTCGTCCTCTGGGACGACGGCTACACCCGCGGAGGTCAACATGCAAGAGGTTAATGTCAAAAAGCTCTATCCCAACGCCCGTCTGCCCGTCTACGGCACGCCGTTTTCGGCGGGCGCGGATCTCTGCGCCTGTCTGGACGCGCCCGTGACGCTTCAGCCCGGCGAAACACGCCTGATCTCCATCGGCATTGCAATGGAGATCCCCGAGGGCTATGCCGGTCTGGTCTATGCCCGCAGCGGACTTGCCTCCAAGCGCGGGCTTGCCCCGGCGAACAAGGTCGGCGTGGTCGATTCGGACTATCGCGGCGAATTTTTCGTGCCGCTGCACAATCACGGCTCTATCCCGCAGACCATCGAGCCGGGCGACCGCATTGCGCAGATGATTCTGACGCCTTACCTGACCGCGGAGTTTGTCGAAACCGACGCCCTTTCCGACACCGCGCGTGGCGAGGGCGGCTTCGGCTCGACGGGGACGAAGTGATGGGCTTTCTTCCGATCTCCCCCGCCGAAATGCGGGCGCTGGGCTGGGAGCAGCCGGACTTTGTCTACGTCATCGGCGACGCATATGTCGACCATCCCTCGTTCGGGCACGCCATCATCAGCCGCGTGCTGGAGCATGCGGGCTATAAGGTCGCCATTCTCTCGCAGCCGGACTGGAAAGACCCCGACGCCATGCGC
>CAYRMX010000112.1:0-4797 GCA_964425295.1 uncultured Oscillospiraceae bacterium
AGAGAATACTAAAAAGGTTGTTGAATTTCTCAAGAATCACCCTCAGGTTGAAAAGGTTAACCATCCGTCGTTGCCTGATCATCCCGACCATGCATTGTATCAGAAATATTTCCCCAACGGCGGTGGCTCTATCTTTACCTTTGAGATTAAGGGAGGTCAAGATGAAGCACACAAGTTTATTGACAGCCTGGAAATTTTCTCTCTGCTCGCCAATGTCGCTGATGTAAAGAGCCTTGTCATTCATCCCGCGACCACTACGCACAGTCAGCTTTCCGCAGAAGAACTGGAAGATCAGGGCATTAAACCCAATACCATTCGTCTTTCCATCGGTACAGAGCATATTGACGATATCCTTGCCGATTTGCAGCGTGGTTTTGACGCAGTAAAATACGGTGATGTCGTTCTCGGCGGCGGAACTATACAAGGATAAGTACAGAGGTGAAGAAACAATGATAATATCAACAAGAGGGCGTTATGGAGATTACCTCTTTATAGGATTGTCCCGAACGAGGAAACTGCTTTTGATGAATTGCTGGTGGGTGAATAGTGAATAGTTTCGGAGTCGGCTTCGCCGACGGATTATAATGCAGGGCGTCGTGGACGCCGCCCCTCCGCTGCGCAGATTGCGGGACGATGTGGGCATCGTCCCCTACAATGCAATATCGATACCCATGCGTAGGGCGACGGCATGAGGGCATGTCGCCCTACAATTGTACGATCGATGCCTGTTTCGTAGGGCGGGAGGAGAATAAAAAGCCGCAGTGCAGGAAAATCTGCACTGCGGTTTAAATAATTGCAATTGACAATTCGCTCGGATTTGCAATGATGCCGTTACAGCAACAGGGCGTTGGCGACGCCGAAGTAGACAAGCAGGGAAATGGCGTCGACGATGGTGGTGATGAACGGGCTTGCCATGACCGCCGGGTCGAAGCCCAGCTTTTTTGCCAGCATCGGAAGCGAGCAGCCGATGACCTTGGCGACGAGGACGGTCAGCGCCATCGTGATGCAGACCACAGCGGCGACCAAGACGGTGATCTCCTCATTACCCATGAGCAGACGGTCAACGAGCATGATTTTTCCGAAGCAGGCGCCCGCAAGAGTGATGCCGCAGATGACGGCGGTGCGGATCTCTTTCCAGATGACCTGCAAGATATCCGCGAATTCCAGCTCGCCCAGCGACAGCGCGCGGATGACCGTGACGGACGACTGCGAGCCGGAGTTGCCGCCCGTATCCATGAGCATGGGGATGAATGCGGTCAGCGCGACCTGCGCGGCAAGCGCGTTTTCAAAGCCGGTGATGATGAGCCCGGTGAACGTCGCCGAGACCATCAGCAGAAGAAGCCACGGAATGCGCTGCTTGAACAGGTCGAGGGTCGTCGAGCGCAGGTAGGTCTTTTCCGACGGCGACATACCGCCCATGATCTCCATGTCCTCCGTTGCCTCGTCTTCCATGACGTCCATCGCGTCGTCGAACGTGACGATGCCGACCATGCGGCTTTCGGTGTCGACGACGGGCAGGGCAAGGAAGTTGTACTTCGAGAACATGTGCGCGACTTCTTCCTGGTCGGTGTGGGTGTTGACAGAGATGACGTTTGTCTCCATGATCTCCGCGATCTTTGTCTCGTCATCTTCGGCAAGCAGCAGGTCTTTGACTGTGACCAGACCGATCAACGTGCGGTCTTTTGTCACATAACAGGTGTAAATTGTCTCTTTGTCCACGCCTGTGCGGCGAATGCGGAGAATGGATTCTTCGACCGTCATGCTCGGACGCAGGGAAACATATTCCGTCGTCATGATCGAGCCGGCGGAATTGTCGGGGTAACGGAGAATTTCGTTGATTTCCTTGCGCATTTGGGGATCAGCCTGCGACAAAATGCGCCGCACGACGTTCGCGGGCATTTCCTCAACGAGGTCGACCGCGTCGTCGACATACAGCTCGTCGAGCACCTCGCGCAGCTCGGAGTCGGAAAAGCCGCGAATGAGCATTTCCTGCGCGTCCGATTCCATCTCAACGAACGTTTCCGCCGCCAGCTCCTTGGGCAGCAGACGGAAGAGCAGGGGAAGGCGTTCTTCCTCCAACGCGTCAAAGATCGATGCGATATCCGACGGGTTCATCGTGATCAAAATATCGCGAATGGTCGTATACTTTTTGTCCGCCAAAAGCGCCGCCAGGGTGCTTTCGACGGTCACATTATGCTCTGCCATCGGTTCGTTCCTCCTGATTCATCATACTTGTCATCAGTGATTCGGAAGCCGGCACGGCAGACCTTTATCGAAACAGGGAACACGGAATACCGGTCGTTCCCTGCGGTCTTCGGCCTACCGCTGTGCCGCTACTACTCCCAGCATCCATGATGTTCCCTCCTTTTTTATCATTTGGCATTGTGCCACTGTTTATCTTATTCCCCAAAACGCCGTTTGTCAAGCGCGAAACCGCCGCCGAAGCCGAAAAAGCCCACAGCGGAAATTTTCTTCGGCGGAAAAATGTCGCGTGGCGCGATTTGCGGACGGAGTCGGCAGAATTCCGCACATTTTTCAGGAAAAGCGGCGTACAATACGGATAAACACCCGAAAGTCTTGACCTAACGGAGAAATGCGACAAAAATGTGAGAAATCTCAGAAGACAGTTGCAATTTTTGTGCAAAGTGGTATAATCAAAGTGACAAAATGGTTTTAAGCAACTGACAAAGGAGGCAGAAAAATATATGGAGCCAACCCTGCACAATGCTTTGAAACGGTTTGCCGCCGGCGATGAGCTGCGCGCCTATACCTTTTTGGGCTGTCACAAGGCAGAGCGCGACGGCGTGAGCGGATATCTTTTCCGCGTCTGGGCGCCGAATGCCGCGGGTGTCAGCGTCACAGGCGACTGGAACTTCTGGAATCCGGATGATCTGCCGATGGAATATCTGGAATACGGGATCTGGGAAGCTTTTTCGCCGCATGCGCAGGAGGGACAGGCATATAAATACCGCGTTCGCCATCAAGACGGCAGTGCGGTCTTCAAGACCGACCCATACGGCTTCCGTACCTGTGAGCTGCCCGAAACCTCCAGCCGCATCTGTACGCTCGAGGGCTATGCGTGGAACGACGGCGCCTATCGTCGCCGGCAGGGAAAGCGCAAGCTGCTCAACAGCCCGATCAATATTTATGAAATGCACTTCGGCTCATGGAAGCGCAAGCCGGACGGCAGCGTCCACAGCTACGACGAGCTTGCCGACCAACTTATTCCTTATGTTAAGGAAATGGGCTATACGCACATCGAGCTGATGCCGCTTTCGGAATATCCCTACGACCCCTCGTGGGGCTATCAGGTCACCGGCTACTATGCTCCGACCGCCCGCTACGGCGAGCCGAAGCAGCTTATGCGCTTCATCGACCGCTGCCATCAGGCGGGAATCGGCGTCCTGCTCGACTGGGTGCCGGCGCATTTTCCGAAAGATGAGAACGGCCTGTATGAATTCGACGGAACGTGCTGCTATGAGCTGTCCGATCCGATGATGAACGAGCACCCGGACTGGACGACCCGCATTTTCGACTTCGGCAAGGGCGAGGTGCAGTCGTTCCTGATCTCCAACGCGATCTACTGGCTGGAAATGTACCACATCGATGGTCTGCGGGTCGACGCCGTGGCGGCGATGCTCTACCTCGACTACGGCAGACGGGAATATCACCCCAACAAGTACGGCGGAAAGGAAAATTTGGAGGCGATCGCGTTCCTGCGCAAGCTCAACCGCGCGGTGTTCTCCGTCCGCCGCAATGCCATCACCGCTGCCGAGGAATCCACGGCGTTTCCGATGGTGACGAAGCCGGACTACGTCGGCGGGCTCGGCTTTCTCTTCAAGTGGAACATGGGCTGGATGAACGACATGCTGCGGTATATGTCCCTCGACCCGCTCTGGCGCAAGGGCAGCCACAACAATCTGACGTTCTCGATGACCTACGCCTATTCCGAGAACTTCATTCTGCCGCTGTCTCACGACGAGGTCGTCCACTGCAAGAAATCGCTCGTGGACAAAATGTCCGGCGATTACGACGCGAAGTTCAGCAATCTGCGCACGTTCTATGCGTTCATGATCGGTCATCCCGGCAAGAAGCTTAGCTTTATGGGCAACGAATTTGCGCAGTTTGCCGAGTGGAGCGAGAGCAGGCAGCTTGACTGGATGCTGCTGGAATATGACCGCCACCGTCAGATGCAGGACTTCGTGCGCGACCTGAATCATCTTTATCTGCAAAGCAGCAGCCTGTGGAACAATGATTCCGACTGGAACGGCTTCCGCTGGATCAGCGTCGACGACTGTGACAACAGCGTGATTGCGTTCCGCCGCATTGACCGCCGCGGGCGTGAATTGATTCTGGTGTGCAATTTCTGCCCGGTGCTGCGCGAGGGCTACCGGCTGGGGCTTCCCAAGGCGGGCGAATATGAAGCCGTCCTCAACAGCGACGACGCAAAATACGGAGGAAGCGGCACGCCGCTTTCGCCCGTCACAGCGGAAAAGACCGCCCTGCACGGGCTGCCGTATTCCGGCGAATTCACAATTCCACCGCTTTCGGCGGTATTCTACAAACGCAAGGTCAAACGCCGCACTTCGGAATCCGAACTTTGAGCATCCCCAAATCATATGACTGACAAGGAGAGATACGCATGAATTTTCAGAAAAAGCGCTGCGTCGCCATGCTTCTGGCGGGCGGTCAGGGCAGCCGCCTGATGGTGCTGACGGAAAACACTGCAAAGCCTGCGGTTCCTTTCGGCGGGAAATACCGCATCATTGATTTTCCTCTGTCGAACTGTGTCAACTC
>CAYRMX010000113.1:0-4768 GCA_964425295.1 uncultured Oscillospiraceae bacterium
TTCGAACTTTCTTGCAGCCTGCCGGCGTGTCAAAAAGAGTTTTTTGACACGCTGCAACGCCGCACCCTCACGGGTGCGGCGTTTTAGCATTTGCAGAAATATGCGGAGCACATACTATGTTGCAGAAATTTGCGAAATACATAATACGACGTGCAGGAACTACCGTATTTTGTCCCGTAAGGGTCCCCACATCGACCCGCCGCAGAAACTATCGTTTTTCCACCCGTAGGGCAGCGGCGTACCCGCAAGGGGCAGCCGCATCCGTAACGCTCGTTTCTCATGTACGGCTGCCCAGTGCCTCCGTCGCGGCACATTCGATTTTCGAAAGTATTTTGCATTCCGAAACTGCCGGCACGGATGAGGCATGCCTCATCCATACAGTTGCACGATCGATAATCCTTCCGTGGGGGGACGGCGTCCTCGATGTTTCGGTTCGCACACCATCGTTCAACGCCGTAGCGACACCCGTCCTCGACTGCAAGATTCTATATAGCAATACGGAGAATGTCACTTTGAATGCACAAATTTCTGTTAAGATTCGACAATGTGCTCAACTTTGCACAAAAATCTCGCCTTTTTTCGTGTGTGATGACCAAAAAATTTTTCAAAACATCTTGCAAATTTTTAGATGCCCTGCTATAATAAAATCGAAGCAATGCTTCGAAAAAATAAATGCGGAGGGATATTATGGAAAAATTTTTCCGATTAAAGGAACATAACACCACGGTGCGTACCGAAATTATAGCCGGTATCACCACGTTCATGGCGATGGCGTATATCCTCATGGTCAATGCCGGCATGTTCGGCAACCTCGACGGAAACAGCGGTCACATGTACAACGCGGTTTATATCGCCACGGCGATTTCCGCCGTGTTCGGCACGCTCCTGATCGGTCTCTTGGCAAAATTGCCGTTGGCACAGGCGTCCGGCATGGGCCTGAATGCGTTCTTCGTCTTCACCGTCTGCTTCGGCATGGGCTTTACTTACGAAAATGCGTTGGTCATGGTTCTCGTGGACGGCCTTGTTTTCATCCTGCTGACCGTCACCGGTCTGCGCAAGCTCATCTTTGAAGCAATTCCCAAGGCTGTCAAGGCAGCGATCTCTGCCGGTATCGGTCTGTTCATCGCGTTCCTCGGTCTGCAAAACGTCGGTCTGGTTGTCAATGATGACTCCACTCTCGTCAACCTGCATTCGTTCAACGTTGTTTTCGGTGACGTCGCGTGGGGCGACATCATGCCGCTGATCGTCACCATCCTTGCCATTGTTGCCATCGGTGCGATGTCCAAGAAAAAGGTCAAGGGCGCCGTATTCTGGGGGATCATCGGCGGTGCGGTTCTGTATTATCTCCTTGGCTTCACGATTCCCGATTTCTACAAGGGCTTCTCCGACACACTGTCGCTGAACCCGATCGAGCCGTTCAAGGATTTCTTCGACATCGGCTTCCTCTCGGTCTTCACCAAGGGCTTTGACTTCTCCGCATGGATCGCGCTCAACGGCATGGGCAGCTTCATCGTGACGTTCCTGTGCTCGATGCTCGCGTTCTGCATGGTCGATATGTTCGACACGCTCGGCACGCTCTACGGCGCATGCTCCGTCGGCAACCTGCTCGACGAAAACGGCAACGTGCCGCGCATGGAAAAGGCGATGCTGGCAGACGCCTTTGCGACCTGCTTCGGTGCGATCTGCGGCACTTCCACCGTCACCACGTTTGTCGAATCCTCTGCGGGTGTTGCCGAGGGCGGCCGTACCGGTCTGACCTCCTGCGTCTGCGCGCTGATGTTCTTCATTGCGATGTTCCTCGCGCCGGTCGCTTCGCTGATTCCGACCTGCGCAACGGCTGCTGCGCTGATCTATGTCGGCATCCTGATGATCGGCGGCGTCAAGGACATCGAGTGGGGCGACCCGGCCTCCGCTGTTCCGGCGTTCCTCACGATGGCGTTCATGCCGTTCACCTACAACATCTCCTACGGCATTGCGTTCGGTCTGCTTTCCTACATCTTCATCAAGCTGTTCACCGGCAAGATCAAGGAGATCAAGGCAGGCACTTGGATCATCGGCATCCTCTTCACGCTGATGTTCTTCGTTTCCCGCTAAATAAACCAACGGGGTCGGGCTTCTGCCCGCCCCCGTTTTGATATAATTTTATGAAATATGAAAAAGAGTCGCGCTGCATCGCAGCGCGACTTGCTTTATTATCGTTCGTAGAGCTTGGTGAGGTGGCGGATTCTCTCTGCCAGTGCGGGGGTAAGTGCGTCGGGGGCGACACGCCAGCTCCAGTTCTTCGTGCTAAGCGTGCCCGGCTCGTTCATGCGCGACTCCTCGCCCAGCGCCAGATAATCCTGAAGCTGTGCAATAAAGGTGTCTGCAACGCTTGCCATGCCCGCGCGCAGAATGCCCCAGCAGAGGTCACCGCTCGTGCCGAGATAGTCGGCGACGTAGGCGCGCGTCTCATCCGACGTGTGCGCCAGCCATTGCATGAGCGTTTCGTTGTCGTGTGTGCCGCTGTAGCAGATGCAGTTGGCGGGGTAGCGGTGGGGGAGGTAATTGCTCGGCTCGCGGGGATCAAAGGCAAATTCCAGCACCTTCATGCCCGGATAGCCGGAGTCGTGCTGCAAGCGGATGACGTCGTCCGTGAGGAAGCCGAGATCCTCGGCGATCAGGCGGAGGTTTGGGAACGCAGCATGCAGAGCATAGATGAAATCGTGGTCAGGCCCTTTGACCCAGTGACCGTTACGGGCGGTCGCGTCGCCGTAGGGGACGAACCAGTAGCTTTCCAGCCCGCGGAAATGGTCAATGCGGATGACATCGAAGAGCTTCCCGGCGGCGGCAATGCGCTGTTTCCACCAGCCATAGCCGTCCTGACGCATTTTGTCCCAGTCGTAGAGCGGATTGCCCCAGAGCTGGCCGTCCTCGGAGAAGCAGTCGGGCGGGCAGCCGGCGACACCGACGGGTGTGCCGTTTCCATCGAGCTGGAAAAGATGCGGATTTGCCCAGACGTCGCACGAATCGTAAGGAACATAGATCGGCAGGTCGCCGATCACCTCAATGCCGAGGCGGCGCAGGTAGCTGCGCAGGGCGTTCCATTGCAGGAAGAAAAGGTGTTGCAGATAGATGAAGAAATTCACGTCCTCGGCAAGCACGACGGAATAGGTCTCAATCGCGCCGGGCTTGCGCAGACGGATTTCCTCGGGCCAAGTTTCCCAAGAGCGCATGCCGTTGCTGCGCTTGAGAGCCATATACAGCGCATATTCCTCAACCCACGGATTCTCGTCGCGGAAGCGGCGGACGGCGTCGGCGTCGCGGTCGCGACCGCGCAGATACGCCTTGTAAAGGAGGTCGAAGCGCACGCTGTACTGGAAGCCGTAGTCCACGCGCTCGGCGTGGGCGTTCCAGTCGATCGCATCGACCTCCGCCTGCAAGAGCAGGCCGTCGGCGACGAGAAGGTCAAGATCGATGAAATAGGGGTTGCCCGCGCAGGTGCTGAACGACTGATACGGGCTGTCGCCGTAGCTGGTCGGGCCGATCGGCAGAAGCTGCCAGTAATGCTGCCCTGCGGCATGGAGAAAATCGGCGAAGTCGTAAGCCGCCTTGCCCAACGTGCCGATGCCGTAAGGGGAGGGCAGGGAGGAAATGTGCATCAGAATTCCGGAAGATCTCATGGTAATTTACACGCTCTCTGTAGTATGAATTGTGGGGTTAGGGAAGCTGCGCGACGCTTTCGCCGACGCGGAGCGAAAAGGGAATGCTCTCGTGGCGGGCGGGGGCGTGACGCTCAATGTTGTCGAGAAGAATCTGTGCGCCGCGGTCGGCGATCAGATCGACGGATTGGCGGATGGTGGTCAGCTTCGGCAGAATGTAGCTGCTGATGAGCAGACCGTCGAAGCCACAGACGGAGACGTCCTCCGGCACGCGCAGCCCGTGGTCGCGCAGTGAGCGCATCGCGCCGATCGCCATGACGTCCGACATGGCGAAGACTGCCGTGAAGCGGCGTCTGCGCGCAAGCAGGCGTTCCATCGCGGCAAAACCGTCGGCGTAGGAATACAGCGCGGTTTCGTAGCCGGAGACGGTCGATTGCTCAACGCGCGCGAGGGCGTTTTTGCAGCCGTCAAAGCGCATGCGCGAGGTATCGGAGACCTCGGGGTCGCCGCCGATGACGCCGATGCTGCGGTGCCCCTGCGTGAGAAGATAGGAGATGGCGCAGTCGGCTGCGGCAGTGTCGTCGGTGAAGACGCTGGAAAGGTTGGAAAACGGGAGTGCCGAAGCGTTGTCCGTCAGCAAAACGGCGGGAACGTCGATGCCGGAAAAATCCGTGCGGAAGTTTTCACAGTTGCCGCCGAGGAACAGCAGCCCCTCCGGCTTTTTCTCGTTGCATAGGTGAGCGGCGCGGCGCACTTCGTTTTCCGTTTCGTCGAAATAGTCGACCATCAGCGTGTAGCGCGTGGCGGCGAAAATCTGCTGCAAGCGTTCGATGATGGACGCAAACAGCTCGTTTTTCCGTCCCTTGACCAGCACGAGAATGCCTTCATGCCGACGCTGCTTGAGGTTTTTGGCGTTTTCGTTGCGCTCGAAGCCGAAGCGCTCGATCGCAGCGGTGATCTCGCGCCGCGCGCGGTCACTGACGCTCGGATGGTTGTTGAGCACGCGGGAAATCGTGCCGACGGAGTAGCCCGTTTCGCGGGAAAGGTCTTTGATCGTCATATTTATCCCTTGACCGCGCCGGCGGCGACGCCCTTGATGATGTGCTTCTGGCAGAAAATGTAGACAATGA
>CAYRMX010000114.1:0-4763 GCA_964425295.1 uncultured Oscillospiraceae bacterium
CCGAATCACTGATTTTCGCTGGCTTCGATGAAGCGGTTGACCTGCGCGAGGAACGCGTCGCAGTCGACGCCGTGCACCATGCAGGCTTCCTCCACGGTCTCGCTGCGCGCGGACGGGCAGCCGAGGCAGTGCATTCCGATCGCCATGAAAAGCGGCGCGGTCTGCGGCGCGATGTCCAAAACATCGCCAATAATGGTGGATTTTTCAATACGAACAGCCATGATTGACCCTCCAATGTTTCATTTTTCTCTATTATAACCAAGTTCATGCCAAAAATCAACACCCATTTCCCGCCGTTTTCGCGCCGCGCTTTGCGGCTTGATTTTCCGGAGACACGTGCTAAGATGGTCTTGGGAAGTGATACCATGTTTGACCTGATTTTACGCGGCAGAACGCTGCTTGACAGCACAGGCGGCGCGCCGTTTGAAGCCGATCTCGCCGTTCAAAGCGGAAAAATCGCCGCCATCGGCACCCCCGCCATCCTCCACGGCACACGCTCCCCCGCCCACCCGGCACCGTCCTGACCCGCATCCCTTAACGAAAAAATACCCCCGTTTTCTGCCGAAAACGGGGGTATTTTTATCAAATATGAATCCCGAGGGATTCGATTTTGGCAAGCAGACCGATGCGGGGGCGGTTGGGATCGGGGAGCTGCGGGAAGTCATAGGCGGGGTAATCGTTGCCCTCGACGATGAACGGGCCGTTCGGCGTCAGGCAAACGTCCCAACCGACATAGCGGAACTCCGGAATGACCATCGCCGCCTTGCAGACAAGCGTCTTGACCTCGTCCATGAACGGAAGCGAATAGCCGATGAACTCAATGCCCGTTTCGGGGTGCGCGTCATAGTTGACGAGGGCGGAGGTGTGCCCCTGCCCGACGATCTTACCGGTGTCGAGGTCGAAGTGACAGGCAAGCCCGCCGCTTTCCAGATTGTCGACAAAATGGCGGTTGTTGCCCATTTTGAAGACGGCATAGAGAATGTGCGGCTCGTTGTCGACCACCAGCGTGACCACGCGCAGGCAGTTGAGCGAATACGGATAGATCTTCGCCGCCTGCGGGTGCTGGACGATGACCTCCTCGACCAGTCCGAAGTGCTTTTCGGGGTCGGTGACGTAGGTATAGAGCGCCTCGACGCTCTCGAAATCCGCCACGCGGAGCTTTTCGATGCCCTTGCCGCTCTCGCCGACATAGGGCTTGGCGAAGAAGAACTCCTTGTCCGCAACGAAGCGGTGGAAGCGGTCGAGGTCGGTTTCGGCGAGGTCGAGCACCTCACGTCCCAGAAATTCGGCGAATTTCTTGTCGAAACGGTTTTTCTCGTTGAAAAACTTGCGGTACTGCTCGTCGTCGACCTGCGAGATCAGCTTCTTGTTCTTGATACGGGTCAGATACGTCCGGCGCTCCTTGGCGGTCATGTAATAAAACTCAAAAATGTTGTAATCGTTGTAGCCCGCGCCGTACTTGACCGCGCAGCCGAGGATATCGAAGAACAAACCGACTCGATTCTTTCCCGTTTTTTCGTGGATGCGGTCGATGACCTTGAACATCCGCTGTACGCTCACGCCGCGCAGAACGCGTCTCAGGTAGCCCTTTTCCATGCTCACAGCGCCGCCTTGATCGCGTCGCGGATGATCACAAGACCTGCGAGCAGGTCATTTTCGTCGATCACGAGCGTCGGCATAAGCTTGAGAACGTTGTTCTTGCGCCCGGCGCTCTCGATGATGAGGTTGTGGACGAAGCACTCCTTCTGCACCTTGGCGCAGAAGCCGTCGCCCATCTTGCCGAAGTCGACGCCCCAGATCAAGCCGATGCCGCGGACGCTGAGACGGCTGTCCAGCGGCAGGATTTCCTCGTTCATAAAGCGCTCGACGAGCTGCGCCTTGCGCTGCACCTGCGCCTCAACCTGCTGATCGAGCATGTATTCGATGGCAGCCTTTGCGGCGACGAATGCCGTCTGATTGCCGCGGAACGTGCCGTTGTGCTCGCCGGGCGCCCAGACGTCCAGCTCCGGCTTGAAGAGCGTGATGGCAAGGGGGAAGCCCATGCCGCCGATCGATTTGGACATCACGAAGATATCCGGCTGAATGCCCGCCCGCTCAAAGGACAGGAACGTGCCCGTGCGGGCACAGCCGACCTGAATGTCGTCGATGATGAGCAGAATATCGTTTTCCTTGCAGAACGCGCTGACGCGCTGCAGGTATTCCGTCGAGAAGACATAGATGCCGCCCTCCGCCTGCACCGTTTCCAGAACCAGTGCCGCCGGCTTTTCCACGCCGGAGTGGTCGTCGTCGAGAAGCGTCTGCATATAATGGATGGTATCCAGCTCCGGGAACATGTACGGTGCGGGGATATGCACAACGTCGCTGTTCAGGCAGACGCCTGCGCCACCACGGGACTCCATATCCGTCGTCAGCGCCAGCGCGCCGAGCGTCATGCCGTGGAACGCGCCCATGAATGCCCAGACGGTGTTACGCTTTTTGACCTTGCGGGCGAGCTTCAGCGCGCTTTCGATCGCATTCGTGCCCGTCGGCCCGGGGAACATGATCTTATAGTCCATCCCTCTGGCTTTCAGGACGCGACTTTCGAGGCAGTCGAGGAACTCGCGCTTGGCAACGGTGTACATATCCAGCGAGTGGATCACGCCGTCTCCGGCGAGGTAGTCAAGCACCTTTGCCTTGATCGTGTCATTGTTGTGGCCGTAGTTCACAGCGCCCGCGCCGCAAAAGAAATCCAGATATTTTTTGCCGTCTTCGTCGTAAAAATAAGAACCTTTCGCCTTGGTGAAGACTTTGGGGAATTTTCTGCAATAAGAGCGCACTTCGGATTCATATTGTTCAAAAATCGAGGTATCCATCGTGTTCCGCCTTTCCTTCGGTAATTCGATCCGCAGTTTCTGCGGTTGATTCCTAATCAGATTCATTTTACTACGATTTGGATTTCAAGTCAATACAAATATCGTCATACGCAGAAACTGCTATTTCCCGCGTATTTCCCAAGATGTTGTGGCAGGAAATGAAAATAAACGCAATTTATTGTGTCTCAGCGCAGCGTTTCGCGCCTTTTCGCGTCCGATTTGCGTAAAATAGGAAGCGGAGAAATCATCAAAGGAGGACGCGAGGATGCGAAAAAGCAGGGGGCTGCTGGAAAGCGGGAGGATTCTGTATCTGCCGGTGGCGCAGATTCGCCCGAACCCGTCGCAGCCACGGAAAATTTTCGACCCGGAGGGGCTGCGCGAGCTGGCGGCGAGCATCGAGCACTACGGCATCTTGCAGCCGCTCACCGTCCGTCGTCAGGGCGGCGTGTATGAGCTGGTGGCGGGCGAACGGCGGCTGCGCGCGGCGAAGCTCGCCGGGTGCAGCGAGGTGCCGTGCATTTTGCTGACGGTCGACGGCGAGCAGTCGGGCATGGTGGCGTTGGTGGAGAATTTGCAGCGCCGCGATCTGGATTACATCGAGGAGGCAGAGGGGCTTTCGCGCCTGATGCGCCTCTACGGGCTGAATCAGGAGCAGGCGGCGGCGCGGGTGGGGAAAAGTCAGAGCGCCGTCGCCAACAAGCTCCGTCTGCTGCGGCACAGCCCGGCGGTGCTCGCCAAGCTGCGCGAGCACGGACTTTCCGAGCGCCACGCCCGTGCGCTTTTGAAGCTACCAACCGAGGAGGCGCGGCTCGCGGCGCTGCGGGTCATCGTCGAGCGCCAGCTCAACGTGGCAAAAACGGAGGCGTACATCGACGCCTGTCTGGAAAAGCAAGCGGCGCAAGAGCCAAAGCGCGGGCTGCGGAAGCTGATCGTGCGAGACGTGCGGCTGTTTCTCAACAGCGTCAACCACAGCCTCGATCTCATCCGCGGCGCGGGCATCGACGCCTGCGCGCAGCAGGAGGAGACGGACAGCGAGATCGTCCTGACCATTCGCCTGCCGAAGCGTCCCGCTGCGGACAAAAAGCCCGCCGTCTGAGCGCCGACGCATTGACAAAGTTCAACAAAAGGTGTATTATATGTCGCGAAACCCAAGCGAAGGAGCATCGTGACATGGCAAAAGAAATCGAACGTTTTGTGACGGTTTTCAAGGAAGGTTCGTCGTTTTCGACCGTTCGGCGGCTGCTCGTCGACCGCGAGACCGGCGTGACGTATCTTCAAATCAGGGACGGCTACGCGACGAGCATCACTCCCCTGCTCGACGCCGACGGCAAGCCGGTCATCACGAAGCTGTGAAGTACGCGCTGCTTCGCCTGACCGACTGCCCGGAGCGCAAAACCGCTGCGGCGCAGTGGTTTCATGCGGCGTGGGGCGTCCCGCTCGAGGCGTATCCGGAGAGCATGGGCACATGTCTGCGGGGCACGTCGCCCGTTCCGCAGTGGTATCTGGCGTCGGAGCACGAAACGGGCAAAATTCTCGGCGGCATGGGCGTGATCGAAAACGATTTTCACGACCGAAAAGCCCTGACGCCGAACGTCTGCGCCGTCTATGTCGAGCCGGAAAGCCGCGGACAGGGCATTGCGGGCGCACTGTAATTAAAAGCATTCTATCTAAAAGTGGATAATTCCATTACAATTCCGAATAATTCCTATGCCAAGCGGAATATTCCGTTTTTAGGTTGTTTCCGACGTCGGGCAGTCCAGTTAAAATATCCCCGAAAGGGGCGATGATATGGAACTGGATTACGCCGGAATCGGCAGACGGGTCGCGCGGCGCAGAAAAGAACCGGGGCTGAAACAGCAATGTCATTAAGTTAAGAAAAGCTGGACTTCACAGAAATGTGGAGTCCAGCTT
>CAYRMX010000115.1:0-4738 GCA_964425295.1 uncultured Oscillospiraceae bacterium
CCGCAAAGCTGCAATCCAAGGTCACGCTCGACAACCTCTTTGCCAAAATGCAGGAGGGCGAGACGAAAGAACTCAACCTCATCGTCAAGGCGGACGTGCAGGGCTCTGCCGAAGCGGTCAAGGCAAGTCTGGAAAAGATCAGCAACGACGAAGTCCGTGTGCGCGTGATTCACGCCGCCGTCGGCGCAATCAACGAATCGGACATCCTGCTCGCTTCCACCTCAAATGCCATCGTCGTCGGCTTCAATGTCCGTCCGGACGCTGCTGCGGCAGCTTCCGCGCAGCGTGCGAACGTCGACCTGCGCATGTACCGCGTTATCTATGATGCTATCGACGAGATCGAGCTGGCAATGAAGGGCATGCTCGCCCCGAAGTACCGCGAAGCGGTCATCGGTCACGCCGAAGTGCGCCAGACTTACAAGGTCTCCGCCATCGGCACGATCGCCGGCTGCTATGTCAAGGACGGCAAGATCACCCGCGATGGTCAGGTGCGCGTCCTGCGCGACAACATCGTCATCTATGAGGGCAGCATCGGCTCTCTGCAACGCTTCAAGGACTCCGTCAAGGAGGTCGCCGCAAACTACGAATGCGGCATGTCCATCGAAAAATTCAACGACATCAAGGAAGGCGACATCTTCGAGTGCTTCATCATGGAGGAGATCCCGCGCTGACCGATTTTCCGGCGGGGGCGGCAACGCTCCCGCTTTCCAAAAGGAGGAACCCTATGGCATCCAACCGCCTCGGACGCATCAACGAGGAGATCCAGCGCGAGCTGGCGGAGCTGCTGCGCAACCTCAAAGATCCCCGCGTCCACAAAACCATGCTGTCCGTTACCCGCGTCGAAACCACGCCCGACCTGCGCTATGCCAAGGTCTACGTTTCGCTGCTGGACAAGGAATATACGAAGGAAACGCTTGCCGGGCTGAAGTCCTCGGCGGGCTATCTGCGCCGCGAGCTGGGCAGAAGTCTTCAGCTTCGCTACACGCCCGAGCTGCAATGGCAGGCGGACGACTCCATCACCCACGGCGCGCACATTCTCGAGCTGCTGTCCAAGCTGGAGATCTCTTCGGAGGATATGACGAGTGAAAACGCTGACAATTCCTGAAATTGCAGCGTTTTTGCTGCAACAGGACAAATATGTTATGTTAACTCACCGCCGACCGGACGGTGACACCATCGGCAGCGCCGTGGCACTGTGTCGCGGGCTGCGTGCCCTCGGGAAAACGGCGCATGTGCTGGAAAATCCGCAGTTTACGCCGAAATTCCGTCCATATCTCGATGGCTTGACCGTGGAAACCGTGCCGGAAAACGCGGTGCTTGTCGCCGTGGACATCGCGGCAGAGCAACAGCTCTCTTTATCTGCTGCGGATTATGTAAACCAAATTACCTTACTCCTCGATCACCACGAGAGCCGCGGGGAATTCGCCCGCATGGGCTATGTCGACGCCTCGCGCGCCGCCTGCGGCGAGATCGTTCTCGACGTTTTGCGCGCGCTGAACGCTCCCATCGACCGCGCCGCCGCCGAAGCGCTCTATGTTGCCCTCTCGACGGACACCGGCTGCCTCCGCTACAGCAACACCACCGCCGACACGCTCCGCGCAGCGGCATTCTGCAAGGACTGCGGCGCGGATACCTTTGCCATCAACCGCATTTTCTTCATGACCAAGCGCCGTGCGCGCCTGCGTTTGGAGGCGTATTTGACCGAGACGACCGCCTTTTTCGCAGACGGACGGGTCGCCGTGAGCGCTCTGCCCGACAGAGTTCGCGCGGAGCTGGGCATCGTCGAGGACGACATTGACGACATTTCCGGCTTCGGCCGTGAGATTGAGGGCGTCGAGATCGCCGTCATGCTCCGCAACGAGGGCGAAAATACCAAGCTTTCCGTCCGTTCCTCGCCCGCCTACAATTCTGCCGCGATCTGCGCGCGGCTCGGCGGCGGCGGGCACAGGGCGGCGGCGGGCGCGACCGTCGCCGGCGACATGGAAGCAGCAAAAGCCACCGTTTTACAGGCAATCGCCGCCGAGGGAGTGGCGCTCTGATGGCAAACGGCATTCTGATCGTCGACAAGCCCGCCGGCTGGACAAGCCAGGACGTGGTCGCCAAGCTGCGCGGCGTGTTTCATGAAAAGCGCGTCGGGCACGGCGGAACGCTCGACCCGATGGCAACGGGCGTTTTGCCCGTATTCTTCGGGCGCGCGACCCGCGCCGTCGAATTCTTCGAGCACGCGGAAAAGACCTATGAAGCAACGCTCCGCCTCGGCACGGTCACCGACACGCAGGACACGACCGGCACGGTGCTCGAAACGCGCCCCGTTGCTGTCACCGAATCTGCGCTGCGCGAAACGCTCGCCCGCTTCACCGGAACGCAGCAGCAGCTTCCACCGATGTATTCCGCCATCAAGATCGGCGGGAAAAAGCTCTATGAGATCGCCCGCACGGGAAAGGAAATCGAACGAAAACCCCGCGAAATCACGGTATTTTCCATCGAACTTCTGAATTTTTCCGACAATGAAGCCGTGCTGCGCATCCACTGCTCCAAGGGCACTTATGTCCGCACCCTCTGCCACGACATCGGCGCGGCGCTCGGCTGCGGCGGCTGCATGGCGGCGCTGCGGCGCACGGAAGCGGGCGCTTACACCCTTGTGCAGTCGGTCACCATGGACGCGCTCCTCGCAGATCCCGCGCCGGAGGCGCTCCTGCTTCCGACCGACACCCTCTTTTCGCAGCACCCTGCCCGCACCCTCACCCCTGCGCAGGAAAAATGCTGCCGCAACGGTGCAAGCTTCACCTGCTCGTGGAGCGTCGGGCGCTACCGCGTCTATGCCCCAACCGGCGAATTTTTGGCACTGAGCGAGGTCGTCGATGGCAAATTGCGTACCGTAAAAAGCTTTTTCTGAATTTTTAGAAACGGAGATTCAAGATGAACGAATACGAAGTTATGATCGAAACCGTCAACCCCTGCGGCGGCGACCGCCATGCCGCCCGTGAGCTGGTCGAGATCGAGACGGAAAGCCCGGAGGCTTATGTCCGCGCCGAGGGTCGCTTCCCCATTCTCGACGTCTGCGAGAAGGAAAACGGCGACATCCTTATCGTCACCGGCGACGGCAAGGGCAACTTCGTGCGCTATACCTTTACGGCGTGACGGTGCAGCGTCGCGTGATCGCCCTCGGCTTTTTCGACGGCGTTCACCTCGGTCATGGCGGGCTTCTCCGCCGCACCCGTCAGGCAGCCGATGCGCTGGGACTTCCCGCAGTGGCGCTGACCTTCGACGTCCACCCCGACACGCTCGTGCGCGGTACGACCGTGCCGCTTTTGAGCACGCCGGATGACCGCGCGGCGCTCATGCAGCGGCTTTACGGCATCGACGAGGTGCTGACCCTGCATTTTGACCGCGAAACGATGGCGCAGCCGTGGGAAAATTTTGTCGAAGAAACGCTGATCGGGCGCTTTCGCGCAGCGCATGTCGTCTGCGGGCATGACTACCGCTTCGGCGCGCGTGGACTCGGTACGCCGCAAACGCTGCAAAGCGCCTGCGCCGCGCGCGGTCTGGGCTTTGACTGCATCCCCGAAATCCGCATCGACGGGCAAACTGTCTCCTCCACCCGCATCCGCGACCTGCTCGCACGGGGCGAGATGGCGCAGGCAGTGCGTTTTCTGGGGCATCCGCATCTGCTGCGCGGCACGGTCGTCGGCGGCCGCCGCATCGGGCGCACGATCGGCATTCCGACGGCGAACCTCGCAATGCCCTCGGAGCTGCTGCTCCCGGCGCGCGGGGTCTATGCCGCGCGGGCATATTTTGACGGACAGGAACGGCTCGCGGTCGTCAACATCGGGCTTCGCCCCACGGTCGGCGGCGAAACGGTCACGGTCGAGCCGTGGATTCTGGACTTTGACGGCGATCTTTACGGGCATACGCTCTGCCTTGCGCTGTATGAATTCCTCCGTCCGGAGCAAAAATTCCCCACGCTGAGCGCCCTCAAAGCCGAAATTGAGCATAACGCCGCCCAAACCCGCGAATTTTTCAAATAAAAAGCAGGACATATTTGTCCTGCTTTTTCCATATGTAGACAGCGCGCCGGAAAATCCACGGATTTTTCGGCGCGCTGCGGGCATTGCCCATTCCGCGCGGTTCGCGCCGTCCGTTTCCCCAAACGCGGCGCACTTTTGCTCCGAATGGCTCGAAGCGATGGGCACTATGGACTCTGCAACGATTCAATTGGCCGTTCAAACCGCATCCGTACGCAATGAAAGCAGCTTCCGTTGTGTCCGAGGGTAGTTTGCCCGACGGGACGAAAAACATGCGCCCGCCGCCCGAATAATTTTCTCCGCCGGCGGAAATCCTACCTAAAAGGAGGAATGCCCATGAAAATGAGCAACGCGGAGTATGCGCGGCTGGTCGATTCTCTCGCGCCGCGCAGCAAATGCTTTCGAAATTGCCTGAACGCCTTCTGGACGGGCGGGCTGATCTGCTGCCTCGGGCAGCTTTTGCGCAACTGGTTTTTGTCCATGCAGCTCGGCGAGCAGCTTTCCGGCACGGCGACGAGCATCAGTCTCATTCTGCTGTCCGCCGTCCTGACGGGATTTGCTGTCTATGATGACATCGCCAAGCTCGCCGGCGCGGGCACGCTCGTCCCCATCACGGGATTCGCAAATTCCGTTGTCGCTCCGGCGATCGAGTTCCAAACGGATGAGCGTGATATAATAGGACTCAGTCGGAAAGCCACATAACAATTTCGGGT
>CAYRMX010000116.1:0-4728 GCA_964425295.1 uncultured Oscillospiraceae bacterium
TTTATGACATTGGGGCCAGGCTCATCGCTTGACCCCAACATTTATTATAGAACCATAAAGAATCCCGACTGTATGTCCATCATACAGTCGGGATTCTTTATTAAAAAGTTCCAAATTTATAATTTTCTATCGAAAAAACTCCGGCGACGTTGCGTCGCAAAATCGGGTATGCAAAATCAATCCTGCTGCTGAGCTTTTCGCTTCAGCTCGTTCAAAAGCTGCGGATAGAGCTGGCAGCTCATGCCGCCGTCGACGATCAGCTCCGTGCCGGTGATGTTCTTCGACATGTCCGTGCCGAGGAACCAGCAGGCGTTGCCGATGTCCTCAAAATCGGAGATGTCGCCGATGGGCGTGAGCGCGCCGTTGACGATCTGCTTGCTTCCCATCTGCACCCAGCGTTCGGTTTTGATCGTGC
Organism: uncultured Oscillospiraceae bacterium; assembly: GCA_964425295.1. Classification (GTDB taxonomy): domain Bacteria; phylum Bacillota; class Clostridia; order Oscillospirales; family Oscillospiraceae; genus JAZOXB01. The sequence goes on from CAYRMX010000116.1 coordinate 416, forward strand.
CGGGCAGCACCACGTTGCAGCGAATGCCGTAAGGCCCGAGGTCGACCGCGAGCGCCTTTGCAAGAGCGATGATGCCGCCCTTGGACGCCGAATACGCCGCGCGGTGGGGAATGGCGCGGTAGGCGGTGTTGGAGCTGAGGAAAACGACTGCACCTCGGTGCTGCTCGCGCATGCGCAACGCCGCCTGACGGATGATGGTGAAGTTCCAGACCAGATTTGTCTCGAAGACTTTCTGGAATTCCTCAACGGGCACGGTCCAGAAATTCTGTCCGCCGGCAGGGTCTTTCGGGTCAAAGCCCATGTTCGCGGCGTTCAGGACGACCGTTTCGACGAATCTGCCGGTGCGGTCGATGTCGGCGAAGATGTCGATGACCTGCTGCTCGTTGCGGATGTTGCATTCGTAGCCTTTGGAAAACACGCCGTACGCTTCGCTCAGCCGCTTGGCGGCGGCTTCGGCGGCTTCGCCGGAGCGGCTGGTGATGAAGACGTCCCAGCCCTCGCCCGCAAACTTTTCGGCAATGCCGTAGCCCGTGCCGTAATGCGCGCCCGTGATCAATACTGCACTCATATTACTTTTCCTCCAAATCGAAGACGCGCACATAGTCGACGACGAACGTGTCGCCGAGGTTGTCAAACGCCTCCTGAACCGGCTGATGGTCTTCCATGCGGTAGCCACGCACCTCGGTGGAGATCAGGATGAACTCCGGGCGCGCCGTGATGTCGGCGGTGATTTTGCCGTCTTCCTTGCCGTCGACGAAGAACGTGTAGCCCGTTTCGTCCCAGAGCAGTCCGAAGCGATGGAATTCCTTTTCGTCCAGATCCATTCTGCCGCCGATCTTGTTGCGCTTCATGTCCAGACCGTAGCCGCCGGTGTAAACATTGTGCATGGCGATGCGTCCCGGACGGAACGATTCCATGATGTCGATCTCAACGCCGGTGTCGGCGGGGTCGAGCGACGCGCCGATGACGGGCGACTGTACCCAGAACGCGCACCACCAGCCCTCTTTCTGCTGCATGCGGCAGCGGCACTCGTAATAGCCGTGAGCATGGAGGAACTTGTGCTCGTGCAGTTTGCCGATGGGCCACTGGATGTGGTCGTTGTCGAAGGTGGTCTTCTCCACCGGCGTGTCCATGTAGTTATAGCCGGTCTGAAGCTGGGAGCTGACGGGCTTGCCGTCCTCGCCCGGCATCAGGGTGAAGACCGCGTTGCCCTTGCCGTCGAGGTGGACGCCCTTGTCCGTCCACGCCGGCCAGCTCATGCCCATCATCGCGCGGCGATAGTCCCATTTTGAGCGGTCAAGCTCCGTGCCGTCGAATTCGTCCGACCATGCAAGCTTCCAGTTGCCCTCGGGCAGCAGACTCGGCTCATGATTTGCAACTTCAAATGTCTTCATGATGCGTTCTCCTTAAAAATAGAATTCGGATTTGACCGGACGGATGTCCGTCAGCGCGCCCGTATAGTGCCGCAGGGTGTGCGTCTGATAGGGGTGGGCGAGGCACGCTTCCTCGTCGATCTCAATGCCCAGACCCGGACGGTCGGGGATGGTGATGTAGCCGTCGTGATATTCGAGGGCTTCGTTGGTGACGTCCTTGCGCCATTCGACGTCGCTGTACATGATCTCAAGGATCGAGAAGTTCGGGCAGCATGCCGCAAGCTGCAAGGTCGCGGCATTTGCGACCGGACCGGAGGGGTTGTGCGGTGCAAAGGGGATGTAATAGGCTTCTGCCACGGCGGCGATCTTTTTCAGCTCCATAATGCCGCCCGCGTGGGAAATGTCCGGCTGGATGAAGTCTGCGGCGCGCATTTCAAACAGATCTTTGTACGATTTGAGCGTATACAGCCGCTCACCCGCCGAAATTGCGACCGGCGACTTGTCTCTGACCGCTTTCAGCGCTTCCAGGTTGTCCGGCGGCGTCGGTTCTTCGAAGAACATCGGCTTGAACTGCTCCAGCTCCTTGGCGATTTTGATGCCGGTCGGCACGTTGAATCTGCCGTGCCCCTCGATCAGCAGGTCGACGTCCTTGCCCACCGCCGCGCGGACGGCGGCGACGCATTCGAGCGCTGTGTCGAGATCCTTGTTGGAGATCTCCAGATAGGACTTGCCGAACGGGTCCCATTTCATCGCGGTCACGCCGCGCTGCACGGCGATCTTCGCCTTTTCGCCGAACTCCGCCGGAGTCTTCGCGCCGGCAAACCAGCCGTTGACATAGATGCGAACCTTGTCGTTGACCCGTCCGCCCAAAAGCTGATAGACCGGGACGTTCAGATGCTTGCCCAGAATGTCCCACAGCGCCATTTCGACCGCCGACAGCGCGCTCATGAGCACTGCGCCGCCGCGCCAGTAAGCGTCGCGGTAGATGTCATGGAAATGCTTTTCGATGTCCAGCGGATTTTTGCCGACCAGATACTCCTTAATGTGCTCGACCGCGCCGAGCAGTGCCTTTTCCTTGTATTCGAGCGTGGCTTCGCCCACGCCCGTGACGCCCTCGTCGGTATAGACCTTCACAAAGACCCAGTTCGTTCGAAAGCAGTCTACGGTAAATGTTTTGACGTCGGTGACTTTCATAGCTCGACCTCCTCATAAATTTTCGCGATCACGCGGTTTTTGCAGTCAAACTCCTCGGCGGAAAGCTCGTCAAACATGCCGATGTGGATGGGGACGACCTTTTTCGCCCCGATGCGCTCGGCAAAACGCGCCGCGTCTGCCATGTTCATGTTGTTGCCCACGCCGTTGACCGGCAGGAACAGAGCGTAAATATCGTCAGGGATGTCCGAAAAAATCTCGCTGTGATAGAGCGTGTCGCCCGTGACGTAGTATTTTTTCTCGCCGTCGTCCACGATCACGCCGATGGGGGTCGGGTCGCTGTGCGCCGCTTTCACGGCGGTGAAGCGCAGCCCCGCCTGCGTCCATTCGGTGTGGCGGTCAAAGAGGACGTAGTTGTTGTTCCCGCCGAGCGTGCGGACGTCGTCCCAGACCGAGCGCGGCGCGAGGACGGTCATGCCGCTGTCCTCCGTGATAAAATGTGCGACCGTTTCGGGGTCGTAGTGGTCAAGATGATGGTGCGTAAAGATCATCAGATCCGGTTTGATTTCAAAAAAGCGTTCGTCGACCGCCACCCGGCGGTAGTTTTTGGGGTTGATTTTTTCGACGCTGTTCGACAGGTACGGGTCGATCATCACCCGAAACCCGTCGGTTTCGAACAGCAGCCCCGCCTGTCCTAAAAACGTGATTTTCACGGTCACGCCCCTCCTTGACAGAATTTCATTCTCATGGTATCATAAATATTACTGAATAAATGTCATAAACTTAGTACATTTATTCGAAATATTATTGAATGGGGATGCAATATGCGCTTGCCCGAAATCGTCGCGGCGGGAATTTACGATTCCGAGATCGTCGCGAAAAATGTCGCGGTCAGTAAAAACCGAAAAACGTCGATGTTCGAGATCGAGCTGCCGCTCGAAGACGGCGGCATTTCCTATCTCGGCGGCGGCGCAAAGCAGATCCGCACCGGCATGGTCATCTGCGCCAAGCCCGGGCAGATCCGCCACACGAAATTCCCCTTTCGGTGCTATTACCTCCACATGATCATTCACGACGGCCCGCTCTGGGACATCCTGACCGCCACGCCCGATTTCTTCGAAACCGGCAGAGACGCGGTCTATCGAGAGATCTTTGCCGAGCTGGTTCGGCACTACAGCGCCCTTTCCGACAGCGAGGAGCTGATGCTGCAAAGCCTCGTGCTCAAGCTGATTTATACGATCGGCAGGGATGCGTCGGCAAAGTTCGGCGGAGGAAGCCGGTCGGCGCATTCTCCGACCGTCGAGCACGCGGTGAGCTTCATCCGCGAGCACCTGAGCGAGGAGCTGCGGCTTGAAACGGTCGCAAAGGCGGTGTCTATGAGTCCTGTCCATTTTCACAACACTTTCAAAAAGTCGGTCGGCAAGACCCTGCGCGATTACATCGAGGAGCAGCGGATCAAGAAAGCGATCGGGCTGCTGCTGACGACCGACGCGTCTTTGACGCAGATCGCGTTCGAATGCGGTTTTTCCTCGCAGAGCTATTTCAGCTACGTCTTCAAGCGCCGCATGCATTCCACCCCCCGCGAATACGCCAAAACCATCCACGCCCGATATGAAATTTGATCGTCCGCCTTACAGCTCCGTCTCTGTACTCCGCTTGCGCAGAACAAACTGTTCCAGGTTTGTTGCGTGATGGTATTTTACGGAAGCGGCTTTATCTTTTTCTATGATAATCTCGTTCAGATCCAGGCCATTCAGTGCAGCGATGGCCACAGTGTAATGGATCACA
>CAYRMX010000117.1:0-4692 GCA_964425295.1 uncultured Oscillospiraceae bacterium
CTTCGGGAGCTTTGCGCCGATAGCGGTATATTTCTTCGGATTGTGCAGGAAATCGATGATCTCGACGAGGGATTCCTTCGCCTCATCCTGTCCGGCGACATCGCGGAACGTCACGCCGGTTTCCTTTTCCATATAGACCTTTGCTTTGCTCTTGCCGATGCTTCCGATGCCGCCGAAGCCGCCGCCACCGCCGTTCTTTCCGGCGAACAGGCGCAGCAGCAGCGAAAAGCCGAAGAACAGAATGAGCGGGCCGATGATCCACGAGAACAGGAAGCTCACCGTGCCGTCATTGCCGAGGTCGCCGGAAAACGTCACACCGTTCTGGTACATTTTCCCGACGATCGACGTGATCTCCATGTTGGGGATGAGCGCGGTGTAATAGACCGTCTTGCGAAACGATTCCGGATTGTCCCGGCGGGTAAAGGAAATGTACGAGGTATCGATCTGCACCTCGTCGATCAGGTTGCTGTCCAGTGCATCGAGGAAAACGTCATAAGTGACCTCTTCTTCCATGCTTCCGGCGACGATACGGTAGAGCTGGTTGCCGAAAAAGGTCAGCAACAGCGCCGCGATCACCACGATCAGCAGGACGTGCTTGGGTCGGTTGTCCCGATTGCGTTGGTTGTTCTGGTTGGGATTGGGCATGTCTTGCCTCCTTGCTGCGGCATCTGCGCCGCAGATTTTACATAATTTTCTTGCATCATACCACATTTTCCGCACTTTCGCAATCAAAGATACAAAATGTGGTGTAAATTTTCTGTAAATTTGTCTTTTGTGTTGTTTCCTGCGCCGAGATTTGGTATAATGAGGTGGAATACCCATATTTCAATCTATGGTCATCGGGAGTCATTATGAAAAAAGAAACAAATTACGAGCAGGATGCCGCGCTCTCCGAGGGCATCATTGAGGGCAGAAATGCCGTCACCGAAGCGCTGCGCAGCGGCCGCGCGATCAACAAGGTTTTCCTCGCCGACGGCGAGACGGATCGGGCGCTCGGTCGCCTTGCAGCAATGGCGAAGGACGCCGGCGCCGTTGTCGTGCGCATTGACCGCCGCAAGCTCAACGAAATGAGCCCCACCGGCGCACATCAGGGCATTATCGCCTCCGTCGCGGCGCATGAATACGCCACGACGGACGACATGTTTGCCCTCGCTGAGGAACGCGGAGAAGCGCCGCTCCTCGTCGTCTGCGACGAGCTTTCCGACCCGCACAACCTCGGCGCCATCCTCCGCACCGCCGAATGCGCCGGTGCGCACGGCGTCATCATTCCCAAGCGCCGCAGCGTCGCCCTGACCGCCGTGGTCGGCAAGGCGTCTGCAGGCGCGGTGGAGTACATGCCGGTCGCCCGCGTTTCGAACATCGCCTCCACTCTGCGCGACCTCAAGCAGCGCGGCGTCTGGGTCTTCGGCACTGCCGCCGACGGCGCAACGACGCTTTACGGTGCCGATCTGAAAGGGCCTGCCGCGATCGTCATCGGCAACGAGGGCAGCGGCATGAGCCGCATCGTGGCGGAAGCCTGCGATTTCAAGGTCAGTATTCCCATGAAAGGGCACATTTCATCCCTGAATGCCTCGGCAGCGGCAGCGATCCTGCTTTACGAGGCAGTACGCCAGAGAGGATAAGCACATGAAACGACGCGAGCCGGAACAATTGAATAGTGCCGCGTCGGAAGAATACCGTCTGGAGGACATTCTGCGCGAATTCGGCGCGTCCGGGCAAGGTGTCTCGGACGACACCGCCGTGCTTCCCAAGCTCGACGGCGTGAAGATTGCCGCGCCGAAGAAGCCCTCCGCCGCACCCGTTTCGGGCGACACGCAGCGGCTTCCCTCCCTTGCGGAGCTGCAAAAGGCGGGGACGCGTTTCTCGCCGCCCGCTGCAAAGCCTGTCGAAGCGGAGCGCCGCTCAGTCGAGCCGCCGCAGGAAGCGGGTGTCCCGCCGCGCGTGCCGCCGAAAACGCATATTCGCCCCGTCGCCCCGCCGCCCACACCGCGCGCCCTGCTTGCAAACAAGCTGCACGGGCTGTGGTTGCTTCGGCTGCGGGTCGGCATCACGGGCGTTCTGGCGCTGGCAGGGCTGCTCCTGCTGGGCTACCGCGAGCACTTTCCGCCCACCTCCGCCGTTCTCTCCCCCGCGACTCTTTCCGCGATCTCGGTCGGGCTGCTGGTGCTGACGCTCCTGCTTTCGCCGGAGATTTTTGCCCGCGCCGCGCGCGACCTGTTCCGGCTGCGCATGGGGCTGTTCGTCCCGTCTGTCGCCGCCGCAGCGCTTTCGGTCGTGCAGAGCGTGCTCGACCGTGAGGGTGCAAGCTATTGCTCTCTCGTCTCACTTCTCTTTTTCTTCCTGATGCTCTCCGTCGCCTATGAGCGCGGCGCGCTGGTCAACACCCTGCGCACCGTCGCCTCGTTTGACGCACCGATGGGCATTTTCGACACGCCACAGCTTCTTTCCGGCGCGGACAGTCTGCGCCGCGACACCGGCGACACCGCCGAGTTTTTGCAGCGTCTCACGCAAACCGACACGCCGCAAACGCTCCTGCGCATCTACGCGTGGCTTCTCTTCCCGCTCACGGGCGGGCTTGCCTATCTGCTTTCGCGCATCACGGACACAGCTTTCCCCCTTGCGTGGCTTTTGAATCTGCTCTGCGGCATTCCCTTTTGCGGCATGCTCTCGTATGTCCGTCCGTTTTCCGCGCTTTCCAAGCGACTTTCCGCATTCGGCGGCGCGCTTTGCGGCTGGCACAGCGCCCGCGTCTTCGGCGGCAAGCACACCATCATTCTCCGTGACGGCGACCTTTTCCCGCCAGGCACGATCAGCACCAACGGCATGAAGCTCTACGGCGCGAACAAGCCCGCCCGCGTCATCGCTTATACTCTCGCCGCGCTGAGCACGACAAAAAGCCCGCTGTGCGGCATTTTCGAAACACTCCTACAAGCGCAGTACGGCAGACATTTCCGCGCCACGGCGCACCGCTTCTATGACAGCGGCGGCGTTGGCATTGAAGTCGCGGGCGACGTCGTTCTGGTCGGCTCTCTGAGCTTCATGCGCGAGATGGGCGTCCATATGCCCGGTGGAACACGGGTGCGTCAGGCGGTCTACACCTCCATAAACGGTGAGCTTGCGGGCATTTTCGCCCTGCGTTATCAGCCCAACGCCTCCACCCGCGCGGGGCTGCACGACATTCTCATCAACCGCCGCATCTCCGTCGTTCTGGCGACCCGCGATTTCCTCGTCACGCCGGAGCTGCTCGAAGCAAAATACGAGCTGGACACGCAGGCGCTGCGTTTTCCGCCCTTTGCCGAACGTCTGCGGCTCTCTGCCGGCGAGCCGGGCGAAGCCGCCTCGCAGGGCGCGTTGATCGCCAAGGACACTTTCGGCGCATTTGCCTCGACCGTCGCCGCCGGACGCACGCTGCGCACGGCGTCCCTGCTCTCGGTCTGGATGTCGCTGCTTTCGGGCGTGCTGGGCGTCGCGCTGTGTACGCTCATGATCGCCTGGAACGCCCTCGCCTCCCCGCTGCACGTCGCCGCATTTCAGCTCCTGTGGACGATCGCCATCTCGTTTGTCTCTTGGATCGTGCTGAAATTCTGAATGCCATCAGTAATTTTTCACAAATTCTCTCGAATTTTTTGCAATTTTTTTGATTTGTAATTGCAATATGCTTTTCTATCGTGTATAATTGAATTAATTGCGGCAACGAAGTTATGCCGCCCGCAGTCACGCCCGACTGCACAGAAAGGAGATTTTCAACACTATGTACACTGCGAAGGACATCCGCAATATCGCCCTGCTCGGTCACGGTGGCGACGGTAAATCCGCCCTGTGCGAAAGTATGCTTTTCCTGACCAAGGCAATCACCCGTCTCGGCAAGCGCGCAGACGGCACCACAGTCTCCGATTTTGACGACGAAGAAAAGAAGCGTCAGTATTCTATCAAAACCTCCGTCATTCCCGTTGAATATTCCGGCTGCAAGGTCAACGTGCTGGACAACCCCGGCCACTTCGACTTCGCTGCCGAGGTCGTGCAGTCCCTGCGCGTGGCGGACACCGGCGTGATCTGCCTGAGCGCGAAGTCCGGCATCGTCGTCGGCACGGAAAAGGGCTGGAAAGCTCTCTCCGACGCGGGTCTGCCCACGATGTTCTATGTCTCCAAGCTCGACGAAGAGCACGCCAACTTCTTCGGCACCTTCGACGCCATCCGCTCCACCTTCGGTGCTTCCGCCATTCCGTTCACCTTCCCCATCCTCAAGGGTGAAGAAGCCGTCGGCGTGGTCGACCTGATCGCGAAGAAGGCGTATGACGCCTCCGGCAAGGAAATCCCCCTGCCCGCCGACGCCGAGGAACGCATTGAAGAATACATGATGGAGCTCAACGAGCAGGTCGCCGAGACCGACGAAGCTCTGATGGAAAAGTTCTTCGCCGAAGAACCGTTCACCGAGGAAGAGCTCATCAAGGGCATCCGCGACGGCATCGCGCAGCGCGCGGTCACGCCCGTCTTCTGCGGCTGCGCTTACAGCGGGCTGGGCACTGTCCGCCTGCTTGAAAACATCAAGAAGTTCGCTCCCTCCCCGCTTGAAGGCAAGCCGATGGTCGCGGTCGACGAGGACGGCAACGAGTCCGAATTCAATCTTGACCCCGCCGGCAGCCCTGTGGCATTCGTGTTCAACACGATGGCTGACCAGTACGGCAAGAACTC
>CAYRMX010000118.1:0-4655 GCA_964425295.1 uncultured Oscillospiraceae bacterium
GGGGAACTTGTGAGAGCAGCTGTGAGCGAAATAATTCACTCGAAGCGCTCCCGACCATGAAACAATTGAGTGAGTAATACCAAAATGCTTGGAAGCCGGAGCTTCCAAGCATTTTTCACGGATCGTCGCAAAAAAATATTGAATCATGACACCGAACGGCGAGACCGAAAATGCTTCGGGTTGATTTTTGGATTTCGCTGTGCTATAATAACAAAAAACCGGCGAATATCGCAAATTTTCCTTACTTTTGCACGACACTTGCAAAAATATGGGAAATTTTTTGAAGGAGAACCGTCATGGAGCGCATCACCAGTAGCAAAAATCCTCTGATCTCGCATGTCCGCCGTCTGCGGCTTGACCGCGCCTACCGTGAGGCGAGCGGGGAATTCGTCTGCGACGGATGGAAGCTTCTGCGCGAGGCGCTTTTGTGGTATCCGCGGCTGATAACGGTGCTCGTCACGCCCGGCACTGCGTGTCCGGAGCTTCCGGAGGACGTGCGCCTCGTGGAAGTGCCGGAATCGCTCATGCAGAGCCTTTCGGGAATGAAAACGCCGCAGGGCGTGCTTTTTACCTGCGAACTGCCCGCCAAATGCGAGCTCACGGTCGAACGGGGCATGCTTTTGCTCGACCGCATTCAAGACCCCGGCAACCTCGGCACGATTCTGCGCACGGCGGACGCATTCGGTGTGCGCGTGCTGCTCACCAACGGCTGCGCCGACCCGTTTTCCGAAAAGACCGTGCGCGCCTCGATGGGCGCAGTGTTCCGCACAATGCCTTGCAGCGCGCCGATGGAGCGGGTGCTTGCGCTCTGCTCGCAGGCGGGCGTTCCGATCGCCGCGACTGCCCTTTCGGACACGGCGGTCGATCTCAGGCAGCTTGATTTGACACAATATATGGTCGTTATCGGCAGCGAGGGGCAGGGAATTTGCCCGACGATGCTGGAAGCTTCGGATAAGCAGATCATCATTCCCATGCAGCCGCGCTGTGAATCACTCAATGCTGCGATTGCCGCGAGCATCGTGATGTGGCAAATGCGGGGATGAACCGCCGGAAAGAGAGAAAGATATGCACAAGCATTGGATCTGGCTGACACGACGAAAGGGAATCGGCACACGCGGCTGCGCGGCGCTTTTGCGACTGTTCGGCACGGCAGAGCGCATTTATGCTTTGACGGAGCGCGACTGCCGCGCAACCGAAGGCTTTGAAACCCGCTGGCTCGAGGGCGTTCTGGACAAATCGCTGGACGAAGCGGAAGAAATTCTCCGCAACTGCGACGAACTGGGCATAAGCATCGTGACCTATGCCGACGAAGCCTACCCCGACCGCCTGCGCAACATCGATGACCCGCCCGCCGTGCTCTATTACCGCGGCACATTTCCCGATTTTGACCGCGAAGCTGCTATCGGTGTGGTCGGAACGAGACGGTGCAGTGCCTACGGTCTGCTTCATGCCAAGCAGTTTTCCCGCCTGATCGCCGCCAGCGGCGGCATTGTCGTCTCCGGCGGTGCGCGCGGAATCGACACGATGGCGTTGCGTGGCGCGTTGGACTCGGCAATGCCGGTCGTGTGCGTTCTCGGCTGCGGCGTGGATGTGGCCTATCCACCGGAAAACCGCTATCTCTTCCGCGACGTCGCACAGCACGGCTGCATTTTGAGCGAATACCCGCCCAAGACCCGTCCCGACCGCGGGAATTTTCCGGTGCGAAACCGAATTATCAGCGGACTGTCGCTTGGCATTCTGGTTATCGAAGCGCCGGAAAAGAGCGGCGCGCTCATCACGGCGAACCACGCCCTCGAACAGGGCAGAGATGTTTTTGCCATTCCCGGCAACATCGGCGTCAAGAACTCCGAGGGAACGAACCGTCTTCTGCGCGAGGGTGCGACGATGGTCACAGACGGCTGGGAAGTTCTTTCCGGCTATCGCTACCTGTTTCCCGACAAGCTGACCGACGGCAGATCGAAGGAAGCGCTGGAATATATCTACCGCACCCGATTCGGAAAAGCCCTCCCGGTCTACTCGCGGATCGTATTTCAAGAGGGAAACGACAAAAAATCCGTTGACATTCCCGCGCAGAGGGATTATAGTGACGAAAAAGAGGACGATCGCGCCGAACTGAGCGCGGACGAAAATGTTGTTTTCAAGTTTCTGCAAAGCGAGCCGATCTATGCCGACGAGCTGATTGCGCAAAGCGGATTGCCCGCGCAGCGCGTGCTTGCGGCGCTGACGATGCTGCAAATCAAGGCGCTGGCGGAAAAGCTGAGCGGAAATTATTATCGAAGAAAATAAGTTGGAGGTTCCTGCATGGCAAAGGGAACGAATCTGGTGATCGTAGAGTCGCCGTCAAAGGCAAAAACCATTGGAAAATATCTCGGCCCGGAGTATCGGGTCGAAGCGTGCATGGGTCACCTGCGTGACCTGCCGAAGAGCACGATGGGTGTCGATCTGGAGCATGATTTTACGCCTGAATACCGCCCGATGGCGGGCAAGGAAGCCATTATTTCCGAGCTGCGCAGTGCGTCGAAAAAGGCGGACTGCGTCTACCTCGCAACCGACCCGGACCGCGAGGGAGAGGCGATTTCGTGGCATCTCAAGGAGCTGCTCGATCTGCCCGACGAAAAAACGAAGCGTGTCACGTTCAACGAGATCACGAAGTCTGTGGTGACGAGCAGCATCGCCAAGCCGCGTGACATCGATTATCATCTGGTCGACGCGCAGCAGGCGCGCCGTATTCTCGACCGCATTGTCGGTTATCAGCTCAGCCCGCTGCTGTGGAAAAAGGTGCGCCGCGGGCTGTCTGCCGGTCGCGTGCAGTCGGTCGCAACGCGCATGGTCGTCGAGCGCGAGCGCGAGATCGAGGCGTTCATTCCCAAGGAATACTGGACGCTCGACGCGCTGCTCCACTGCGCGGAAAAGAAAGGGAGCTTCTCCGCCCGCTATTACGGCGAGGAGAAGAAGCGCGAGCTGCACAGCGAGGCGGAGGTCGATGCCATTGTTTCCGACATTCACGGCAAGCCCTTTACCATCGCTTCCATGAAGCGTTCGGAAAAGCGCCGTTCGCCGACGCCGCCGTTCATCACCTCGACGCTTCAGCAGGAGGCCTCGCGTAAGCTCAACATGACCCCGCGCCGCACGATGGCGATCGCCCAGCAGCTTTATGAGGGCGTGGACATCACCGGCGAGGGCACGGTCGGCCTGATTACCTATATGAGAACCGATTCGCTGCGCCTGTCCGAGGAGGCGCTTGCCGCCGCAAAGGACTTTATTACCGCCCGCTACGGCGCTGCCTATTATCCCGGCTCGCCGCGCCGCTTCCGCAAAAAAGAGGGCGCGCAGGACGCACACGAAGCCATTCGCCCCAGCAACGTCCGCCTTGACCCGGAGGACATTAAGGGCGATTTGACCCGCGAGCAGTACCGCCTGTACAAGCTCATCTGGAGTCGCTTCCTCGCCTGCCAGATGGCGGACGCACGCTATGACGCCGTGCAGATCGACGCGCAGTGCGCCGGACATGTCTTCCGCGCCACGGAGCAGGTGCTCAAATTCGCCGGTTTTACGGCGGTCTATGAAGAGGGGCGCGACGACGATTCCGAGGAAAAGACCGGCACGCTCCCCCCGCTCGACGGTTCGGAGCAGCTCACCGCGCTGAAAACCAACAAGGAGCAGCACTTTACTCAGCCGCCCGCCCGCTATACCGAGGCAACGCTGGTCAAGGCGATGGAAGAGCGCGGTGTCGGTCGTCCGTCGACCTATGCATCCATTATCGCAACGATCGAAGACCGCGATTATGTCATCAAAAAGGATAAACGCCTATCACCGACGCCGCTGGGCGTGGTTGTGACCGATTTGATGATCGAGCGCTTTAACGACGTCATCGACGTCGAGTTCACTGCAAACATGGAGCACCAGCTCGACGAGGTCGAAGCGGGCAACGTCGCATGGAAATCTGTTCTGCGCGATTTCTATACCGGCTTCCACGCCGAAATGACCGCCGCAGAGGAAGCCCTCGAGGGCAAGCGCATCAAGGTGCCCGACGAGGTCACCGACGAGATCTGCGACGTCTGCGGGCGGCAGATGGTTATTAAAATTGGGCGCTTCGGTCGTTTCCTTGCCTGCCCGGGCTTCCCGGAATGCAAGAACACCAAGCCCATCGTCGAGCGCATGCCCGGTCGCTGCCCGAAGTGCGGAAGCACTATTTTGAAGAGAAAATCCAAAAAGGGCTACGTTTTTTACGCCTGCGAGCGCGGAACGGACTGCGGCTTTATGACGTGGGACGTGCCGATGGCTGAGGACTGTCCGTCGTGTGGGCAGACGCTCTTCAAGAAGTCCGGTAGAGGGCACATGAAGCCGTTCTGCATCAACGAGACCTGCCCGAACTTCCTGCCCGAAGACAAGCGCGGTTATCGCCGCCGCATGCCGAAAGCGACGACCGAAACGGTCGACACCGCCGAGGAGCTTCCGCAGCAGGAAGCTCCCAAAACCACAAAGGGAACGAAAAAAAATGACTGAAGTGAAAGTGATCGGCGCGGGTCTTGCGGGGAGCGAGGCAGCGTGGCAGCTTGCCGAGCGCGGCTTTGCTGTTCGGCTGTATGAGATGAAGCCGCTGAAAATGTCCCCCGCGCACCACTGTGCGGACTTTGCAGAGTTGGTCTGCTCCA
>CAYRMX010000119.1:0-4653 GCA_964425295.1 uncultured Oscillospiraceae bacterium
GCTGTTCTCCTCCCGTAAGCAATCAAAAAAACGCACATGGAATACCATGTGCGTTCAGTATACGCGCCCGCTCCCGCGCCGTTTGTCGAAGTACCGTCGCAGTTACGAAATCTCTGCCAAATATGCCGCAAAGAGAATCAATCCGACTGGTTGGAATATCAATATGAGGCAATTGTAGGACTGGGGCATGCCCTCATGCCGCTGCATACAAGCATTTTCGTGAACGATAAAAGCGGCGGCTGAGGCAGCGCGCCCTACGGGCTATATCATTTCCGCGCTATTTCGGCAGGATGACGCGGAAGGTCGAGCCGCGGTTCGGCTCGCTGTCGACCTCGATGATGCCCTGCGACATCTCGACGATCCGCTGCGCAAGCGCCAGTCCCAGCCCGTTTCCGTTCGCCTTGTGCGAGGTATCGCCCTGATAAAATTTCTCAAACACGCGCGCCTTGATCTCCGGCGTCATGCCGCAGCCGTGGTCGGTGACAGTGACGACAACGCATTCCGTCTGTTCAAGCAGCCGTAGGTCGATCTCCTGCCCGACACCGCTAAACTTGATTGCGTTGCCGATCAGGTTCGTCCAGACGTGCGAAAGTAGGCTCTCGCAGCCGCGTAGACTGACCTCGTCGAGCGCGGCATTGAACGTGATCTGCCTTTCCGCCCACTGCGGCTCCAAACTCACGACCGCCTGACGAATCTGTTCATCGAGACGGAAGACGACGCACCGGTCTGGCAAGGGCTTGCTTTCCAGCTTGGAGAGCATGAGAATGTTGCCGACGAGGGTGGTCAGGCGGTGGGTATTGAACAGAATTTTGTCCAGGTATTCCGCCCGCTCCGCTTCGGTCAGACCGCTGTCCTGAAGCAGCATGGCATAACCCTCGATTGCGGTCAGGGGCGTCTTGAATTCGTGAGAAACATTGGCGACAAAGTCACTGCTGAGGGTGGCGTTGCTGTTCAGCTCCCGCACCATCGCATTGAAATTGCGGAAGGTGGACTGCACCTCCTCCAGCTTGCTCGAATCGCTGACGGTGATGTTAAAATTTCCGCGCGCGACCTCCTTGGATGCCTGACTCAGCTTGACCATCGGCATGAGGACACGTCGCCCGATGAAATAGCTCATCAGGCCGCTGGCGACGGAGCTGACGACCAGCAGCGAAAGCAACGTCATCAGACCGAGGTGCTGCACGAATCCGACTGCCTGAAGCACCAGCATTCCGCCCGCGACCGCCGCGAACGAGAAGATCACGATGATGCAAATAATCAGAAAATAGTACGTCCGCATACGCGGCGAGAGCTTTTTATCCATTTTTCTTCACCGCCCGATAACCGATGCCGCGCACGGTCTGAATTTCAAAGTCGGGGTTGCTGCGGAAACGGTCGCGCAGCCGATTGATATGGACGTCGACGGTGCGCGACTCGGTCGGAGAATCCACACCCCAGATGTCGTCCATAAGCTGCTGCCGCGTAAAGATATGCGCCGGAGATGAAATGAGCTTGTACAGCAGCAGGAATTCCTTTTGCGGAAGCACCGCCGCCGACTCACCGCAGGTGACGGTGAACGCGTCAAAGTCAAACGTCGTGCTCCCGATGCGCAGGCGGCGCTCGGCGACCATCTGCGCCCGACGCAGCAGGGCATTGACGCGCAGGACAAGCTCATTGACGTTGATCGGCTTGACCATATAGTCGTCCGCGCCGGAAAGGAAGCCGAATTGCAGATCCTGAAAGCCGTCACGCGCCGTGATCATCAGCACGGGGACGGAATTGCCGCTCTCGCGCAGCGTGCGCACGAGGGCATAGCCGTCCATGCGCGGCATCATAATGTCCGAAACGATGAGGTCGATGTATTCGTGCTCCAGCGTCTCCAGCGCCGCCGTGCCGTCCGGCACGCCGATGGCAGTAAACCCGTTGCGCGTCAGCACGCGGCAAAACAGCTCACACAGTGCGGAGTCGTCCTCCGCGACCAGAATTTTGAACATGCGCAGTTCTCCTTTCGCAGTCTGCTTTCAGTATAGCACAGGGGACGGGATTTGTAAAAGAAAAGGCGGAATTTTAATTAAATTTCACAAAGAGTTGATGTAGAGTTGATGTTGCTTGGGTAAAATGGAGACAAAGGAGTGAGTCGTATGCGTGAAAAGGAACGCGAGCGGGTCGAACAGGCGCAGCATGTGGATACGGATCGGATTTTCACCCTGCCGAACATGCTGAGTTTCCTGCGGCTGGCGCTCATTCCCCTGATCGTTTATCTTTATGAAAGCGGCGCGCACTGGTGGGCATTCGGCATGCTGGTGCTTTCCGGCGTAACGGATGTGGTCGACGGCTGGATCGCCCGAACGTTCCATCTGGTGTCCGATTTCGGCAAGGCGCTCGACCCCGTTGCCGACAAGCTGACGCAGATCGCCATGCTTTTGTGCCTGATGCCGCCGAAATTTTGGTGGGTCGTGGGCGTTCTGATCTTCAAGGAAGTGGTCATCGGGAGCCTGACCCTCGTGGCGCTCAAGCGGACGCACAGCGTCTACAGCGCCGGCTGGTACGGCAAGCTTTGCACCGTGTTGATCTACGCCTCCATGTTTATCCTCATTCTCTGGCGTGATGCGCCGCCAACATTCGTGCTGGTGGACTGCTGCCTGATCTCCGCAGCGGTCGCGCTTTCGTTTGTCAAGTATTTCGTCTACTTTACCCGAATTCTGCGGGAGGCGCGCGGTGCAGACCCGCGTGAACCGTCATGAAGCGGCGTTTTCTGGCGTTCTGGGTCATGCGGCGCGAGCGGATCGGCAACCGTCTGCGCAACGGGCCGCAGAAGCGTTATTTCCGTTGCCCCGCCTGTCGTGCGGTGCAGTCCGCGCCGGTCGGGCACGGGCAGACCAAGCTGGTCTGCCGTCGCTGTGGCGAGATTTTTCTGAGAAGAACCTGAAGATCGTTCAACGGCGGGGCATTTGCCCCGCCGCTCTTCGTGTCAAAAAACTCTTTTTTGACACACTGAAAGGAGCAAGCAATGCTTGCTCCTTTGTTATCATGAGTTCAATATTCGCAGACCTCGGCGGCGGAGCGGAGATCGGACGAGGATTCGTCGACGATGCTCTGCGCGGTCTTCAAAAGCTCCTGCAATTTCTCAAAATCGTTGCGGAACGCGCCCAGGATCGTTGCAAGATCGCGCGCGGTGAGGTTCAGCTTCTCATCCGTCTGCGCAAAAATATCCCGCATTCGCTCCGCCGACGCCGCTGCACGCTCGCGCGCAATGCGTTCAGTCAGCTCCGCGCGGCGATAAGCCGCGAGCTCCTTTTCATTGAAATCCGACGGGGCTGCTTCCGCCTGCGGCGTTTCCTCTGCCACAGGCACTTCCTGCGCATGCAGACGTTCCGCCTCCATCGCTTCTTTCAAAAGCCGTCCGGCGTCCGCCTCCGCGCGAGCGGCGGTGAGCGCCTCTTGCAGACGTGTATTTTCGTCGCGCAGCAGACGGAGCTGCTTTTCATGCTCCATCGTCTGCCGCTGAATGAACTGCACCACATCCGTGCGGTTGAAGCCATGCAGTGCGCCGCGGAAATTCTCCGTAAATGCTGCCATATCGTTCCCTCGCAATCCATTTCCGTTCATCAGAAATTGTCTGTGGCATCATTATAGCACGGAAAAGGGCGAAAAACAATACACGCCGCGCAAAATTGTCGACGTTTCCGCATATTTCGGCGGGTCTTTTTTGGATTGCAATTTCCGCCGATGCCCGCTATAATTAAGAAAACGCTCTTTGTGAGGTGCTTATGAAACGAAAAGTAATTACGGCGGTCGCCGCAGTTGCACTGCTTGCCGTGTTTCTTGTCTCCCTCGTGAACGTCCTGCGCGCCCGCCGGCACTATAGTGAGGCTGACAACCTCTATACCGATTTGCAGGAGCGCTATGTTGAGACCGTCGCAACGCAATCCACTGCCGTCTCGGAGTCGTCGGCGGCTTCCGAGCCGCAGGAACCGACGCCCGCCGCGCCGATCCGCGTGGATTTTGCCGCATTGCGGGAAGAATGCGCGGACGTCGTCGGCTGGCTCTACTGCCCCGATACGCCGATCAACTATCCCGTCGTGCAAGGCGAGACCAATGAGCAATACCTGCGCAGTGACCTTTCCGGAAACTACCTGTTCAGTGGGACGCTCTTTGTCGATTTTCGCTGTGCCGCCCCCGCCGCGGGCGAAAATTATATTCTCTACGGACACAACATGGACGACGGCTCGATGTTCGGCTCGCTGCCGGAATACGGCGAACAGAGCTATTACGACGCTCATCCATTGCTCTATTATCTCACGCCGGACGACTGCTTCGTGATCGAGCTGTCCGCCGGAGCGGTCATCAATTTCGACGACTCGATCTACACGCCTCATCCCGCCGACGCGTCCATCGACGCCATTCGGTATTCCTCCCGTTTTCTCTCCGAGGTCGAGCTGACGAGCGCGGACGCGGTCTTCACCCTCTCGACCTGTTCCTATGAATACAACGGTGCGCGGTTCGTCCTGCTTGGCAAAGCGACACGCCTCGGCGCGTCCTGAGCGCCACGTTTTTTCGCAGCGCGACAAAAAATGGCTTTACTTTGCAGCAAACATCTGCTATAATAATTTCGCTTCATAAGCGCCAGTGGCTCAATGGATAGAGCATCAGATTCCGGTTCTGAGGGTTGGG
>CAYRMX010000120.1:0-4571 GCA_964425295.1 uncultured Oscillospiraceae bacterium
AACACACACACACCCGACTGTCCCGCCGGAACGCACAGGAGGGCATCCGGCTTTTTCTTCAGCAGTGCGGCAATGCGCTCTGCCTCTGCGCGTCCCAGTGTCTTGGGATCTTTATAGATTTCAATATACATACGTATCTCCTTAAAGTGGCCGGAGGGAAAAAGAGGGAGAACCCTCCGGCCCATGACAGATATTGATTTGACTTATCCCAGTATTCCCAGCACGGAAAGCACCGTACCAAGGACAAACAGGATGACAATCAGCAGAATCGGGGAACACTTTTTCTTGCTCATCAGCCAGTAGCACAGGCCAACGAGGGCAAGCGGAAGCAGATTGGGCAGGATGCCGTCCAGGACGCTCTGCACCACGGTGTCGTCTGCGCCGCCACTGCCGGCGATAACCAGGGGCGTGGAGAGCGCAACATAGGTGGCGCTCAGGCCGCCGATTACCACGAGGCCGATTTGTGTCAGCGCCTCTACAAGTCGTCCCATTACACTGCTCGACATCACGGAAAGTGAATTGATGCCCAGCTTATAGCCCTTATTGATGAGGAACCAGCCCACGAACAGGGAAATGGGGATCCAGGTGATCAGGTAGAAAACGGGGCCAAAGAGACTGCCCTGGAAGGCGAAGGTCATGGCAATACTCATGAGCACAACCTCGATCAGGGAGTTCATAACCGAGTCGCCAATGCCGGCCAGAGGACCCATCATGGAGGACTTCAGGCTGGAAATTGCCTCGTCCGGAATGTCCTTGCCCTGTGCCTTCTCTTCCTCCATGGCAATCACCATGCCGTTGATCAGGCAGCCGGCCGTCGGCTGGGTGTTGAAGAATTCCATGTGGCTGCTCAGGCGCTGTGCATAAGCTTCCTTGTTGTTGGGATAGAGCTTTTTCAGAATCGGAGACATGGAAAGCGCGTAGTCCAGGTTCTGCATACGCTCCCAGTTGTTGCTGCAGCAGCAGATGCTCAGCCAGGTGATCATGTTTTTAAACAGATCTTTTTTGGTAATCACAGATTCGTTTTTCTTTGCCATTTTGTCCACCTCCTACTGCAGGGGGGCAAGATCGCCCGTATCAGAAGCCGTATCTCCACCGGCCTTGCTGCGGTTGAGAATAACCGCCAGGCAGATGGCAAGAACGGTCAGCGGCACCGCGCCGATGCCAAAAACGGAATAGGCAATGAAGCCCATCAGGAAGAAGCACCAGTGGCTTCCCTTCTTGAGCATGACCTTCAGGAGCAGAGCCATGCCAACGGCGGGCAGCATGCCGCCAACCACGCCCATGGCGTTGTTCAGCCATTCGGGCATGATGGATTCCAGCGCCGCGCTGTACTGCGAGCCGAAATACACAACGAGGAAGGTAGGAACCACGCGGATGAGATTGAACAGGATCATGGGAATGCCAATGCCGACACTCCACATTTTTCCGGACTGACCGCGCTGCGCATAGGTGTCACACTTATGAATGATGAAGACACAGACGGCATTTTGCAGCGTGAAGAGCATGGAGCCGAACAGACCGATGGGGATGGAAAGTGCCAGTGCGAGGGTGGGGTCGCTGCTGCCAGCCATGGCAAGAGCGGTTGCTACATAACCGGAAAGGGTAACGTCGGTAGACATCACGTTACCGACTGCCTGCGAACTCATGTACACTGCATTGAGGCTTGCGCCAATGGCCATACCGGTCTTGACATCGCCAAGAATCAGGCCGGTGATGGTGCCCGCAATCAACGGACGGCCCAGGCCAAAGTATCCACCAATGTCGCCCAGCAGAGGGAACATCAGGTTGGAGATCATGCAGAACAGAGTGATGAGTATCGCCTGAACGATAGAAATACTCATAATTCCTCCCATTTTTTAAGATTTGTGTTTTGCTGTTTATTTCCCCTCTCTGCCACGCTGTTGCGGCGGGCGCCCGGCCGCTTTCTGCGCGGCAGAAAGGAATGAAACCATTAGAGCTTGATATCCGACCAGAGCACCTTCGGCTCACTGGGCAAAAGCTGGAATACCACCTGCGTTCCGGCTGCGGTCAGCTCCTTTGCCGCCTCAATTTCAGCAGGCGTAAAATAGGTATTCTTGCAAATCTGAACCGCGCCGTTCTTGGAGCTGCACGGGCCAACCACAATACCCGGGATTTCCAGCCCCTTCTGCTTCATGTGCCAGGCCGTTTCCAGCGTTTTGAAAATCACAAAGCTGCGGGCATTGGGCTGCGCAGCATCCTTTGCAATCAGGCTCATGGCGTTTTCCTCGCCGCAGATCACAAGATCGATGCCGACCGGCTTGGCCAGCTTCAGAATCTGCACGTTGATGGGATCCTTTGCCACCTTGCTGTCGATGATGATCACGCGATTTGCGCCGTGGTGCGCAATCCACTGGGTCTGTACCTGACCGTGAATCAGCCGGTCATCTGCTCTGAACGCCTTAATCATTCTGTTTCCTCCTCCGGCACGAGCTTGTTCAGAAGCTGAATGCCACTTTCTTTTCCTGCCTCGAGCAGGTTCTGCGCGGCCGCTTCGAGGTCCGCGTCGTCGGACTGTAGCGCCTCAATCACCATGGGCAGATTCAGGCCCGTCAGCATTTTGTAGTCATTGTCGCGGAAGGCGGACAGCAGCGTCATAAAGGGACCTGCGCCAAAAAGATCTGACAGCAGCAAAACCGGCTCATTCCTCAGCGTGGCGGCAAGCTCCTTCGCCTCCTTTTCAAACTGAGTGATGCCCTCGCCGCCGTCAAGCAGCGAAATAACGTGAAAATTCCCGGTCGGCAGGCCGCAAATCATTCGCGCAGAGGCAAGTGCTTCCTGCGCAAAGCGTCCGTGGCTTGCCAGAACAAAGTGAATCATTGCTTTTCCTCCTTTTGCATTGCCCTGCCAACCTTTCGGATGCCGGAAACCATCTGCCAGGTGACAATGGCGGCATAGCCTACGGCAAAGGCCACAAGAATGCAATAATAAATCATGTTTCTGGTGTCCCCTGCGCGGTGGAAGGCAACAATCTGAATCACGCTGAGAACAATCAGGATTACACTGAGCAGATACCCGAAAATGATGCGGCCGCCGAAACGCACCGTTTGCACCATGGCAGGATCCGTCTTTCCCCGGAGCGGAGAATTTGTCATATGCACACCTCGATTTCCGCATTTTGTCCGCATCGTGTGCGGCTGTTTTCTGTTTGTGCGATTTTTAGGGGTTTTGATGTTGCATCGCACATCCCGTAGCCACAATATACCATTCCTTTACTCGTTCGTCAATCTTTTTTCTTGTTTTTCTGTGTGTTTATGTGTTTTTTAGCCGTTTTGCACAATGTGAACCCACACAATTTGGTATACTTTCCGAATCAAAATGGGGAGTTGTGTGGTTTTCCTGCGTCAAAACGAAAAAAGCACCCATCCGGTGCCTCCAGTTGGCGGCCGGACGGGTGCTTTTATGCAATGTTCAGTCTCTGCGCAAAGCCTCAATGGGGTTCAGCTTGGATGCCTGTACAGCGGGGAAGAAGCCAAAGACAATGCCGATTACCACGGAGAAAACCGTGGAGGCCACAATGGCCGGAACGCTGAGTGAGGTTGGCGTATCGGCAAATTTGGAAATTGCTGTCGAAAGGCCAATGCCGCCGAGCACACCCAGGACGCCGCCGATGCCCGTCAGCACGGCAGCCTCCGTTAAGAACTGGTTGAGAATGCGGCGGCGCTTGGCACCGATGGCCTTTTTCAGGCCGATTTCGCCGGTGCGTTCGGTAACCGTGACAAGCATGATGTTCATAACGCCGACACCGCCCACCAGAAGCGAAATCATGGCAATCCAGACAAGCAGATTATTGGTGGCGTTGCTCATTTCCTGCAATTGCTCAGCCTGCTTTAAAAGGTCGTTGCTGCGGTAGCTGTAGCCGTTTTTCTCCGCCAGTGCGGCAATCTGGTGCTCCGAGAGGTAGTCTGCGGCTGCCTTGCCGGCCGTTGCCATTTCATCGGTAGAGCTGGCGCGCACGCAGGCATTTTGCGGCTCATCAAAGCGGAAGGAAACGCCCCAGGCCGTATCGGGCATGAAAATCTTCCCCCCGTCGGAGACGGCATAGGTCTTATAGTCCTGAATGGAGTTGATTTTCGGTTCAAAGCTCCGGGACAGGGCAACCACGCCAATCACGCAGTAGGCTTCCTGCTTGATCTCGACGGTCTGGCCGATCGGATTTTCCGTTCCGAAGGACGTTTTCGCCGCCGTCTCATCGAGAATAATGTTCTTCCGGCAGGCCGCGTAGTCGCGCTCCCGGAAGCCGCGCCCCAGCTTGATCTGGTAGCCGTTCACGCTGAAATAGCTGTCGTCGATGCCGTAAACTGTGCCGCTGATGGGCGTGTCCTTATAGTAGATGCTGGCATTGCTGCGGCTGCGGTAAAAGCTGACGTTCTCGATGCCGTCGAGTTTGCGCAGCTCCTCGCGCTGGTCGGCTTCCATAACCCGCACGCCCATCGGCAGGCTATTGTAGTCCATGGTGTAGACGTAATTGTCCTGATAGAGCTGAACCATGACCACGTTGTTGCCCGCGCCGATGAGATTTTCCTTGATCTGCTCGTTGGTACCCTTGATGG
>CAYRMX010000121.1:0-4564 GCA_964425295.1 uncultured Oscillospiraceae bacterium
ACGCCAAGCAGTATATCATGGATCATCCCGAGATCGCCGACGAGCTGGAAACCAAGGTGCGCGCACATTTGGCGGAGCTGCAAAATGCCCGCGTCAAGGCGCCCGCAAGACCTGCCGGCAAGGCGGTAGACGTCTCGGCAGAGGATTTTGATGAAGATTGAGGCGATCGAGCCGACGAGGTCGCCGCAGGGCAAACTGCGTCTGCGCTTCTCGGACGGCAAAACGCTGATGGTTTTTCCGGCGGTGATCGCGGAGCTTGGGCTTTATGCCGGAATGGAGCTTCCCGACGCCGCGATGGAATCGATTCTGGAAACTTGCGGCGAAGCGTCGGCGCGGGAGCGCGCGGTGCGCATTATTTCCGCGTCTGCCGTTTCCAAGCGCGATTTGCAGAGCCGGCTCGTCCAAAAGGGTGAGTCGGAGGAGCATGCGAAGCAGGCAGTGCAGTGGCTTGACGAGCTGCATCTGCTCGATGACCGTCAGGTCGCCGAGCAGGTCGTCCGAAACGGCGCGGCGAAGGGCTACGGCGCGGCGCGCATTCGGCAGATGCTCTATGAAAAGCGCGTGCCGCGCGAGCTGTGGGATGAGGCGCTGTCCGCGCTTCCTCCGCTCGACGACGCGATCGATGAATTCCTGCGCCGCCGATTTCGTGGAAAAACCCCCGACCGCGCCGAATGCAAGCGTGTATCGGACGCGCTGCTGCGCCGCGGGCACAAGTGGAGCGACATTCGTCGGGCGTTGGAACGCTATGCGTCGGACGAGGAGTTCCCGGAATAGCAATATTACGAAGGAAGGGATTGCACCTATGGGCAAGCGCATTGGGATGATCTCCCTTGGCTGCGCCAAAAATCAAGTCAACGCAGAGCAGATGCTCTTCCTCTTGCAGGAGGCGGGCTATGAGCTGCTACCGTCGGTGGAGGGGGCAGATGTCGTCATCATCAACACCTGCGGCTTCATCGACTCCGCCAAAAGCGAAGCCATTGACAACATTCTGGCAATGGGCGCGCTCAAGGAAGCCGGCGTGATCGGGAAAATCCTCGTCACAGGCTGCCTGTCGCAGCGCTATCAGGACGAAATTTTGCGGGAATTGCCGGAGGTCGACGGTGTTTTGGGCACGGGAAGCTACGGCGAGATCGTTTCGGCGGTGGAAGCGCTGCTGCAAGATGAGACGGTGTCCCGCTTCGGCGACATCGACGCCCCGATCGACGAGGTCGAGCGTGTGCTGACAACGCCCGCGCACTATGCGTATCTGAAGATCGCCGAGGGCTGTGACAATCGCTGCTCATACTGTGTCATCCCGTCGTTGCGTGGGCGCTTCCGCAGCCGCACGCTGGAAGACTGCCTGTATGAAGCGCGGATGCTTGCAGACGGCGGCATCAAGGAGCTGATCGTCGTCGCGCAGGACACCAGCCGTTACGGTATCGACCGCTACGGAGAGCGGAAGCTTCCCGAGCTGCTGCGCGAGCTGTGCAAGATCGAAAAGCTGCATTGGGTGCGTGTACATTATCTCTATCCCGACGAAATGACCGACGAGCTGATCGACGTGATCGCCTCCGAGCCGAAGATCGTCAAGTACATGGATATCCCCATCCAGCACGTCAACGCACGTATTTTGAAAAAAATGAACCGCCGCGGCACGCGCGAGGAGCTGGACGCTCTGTTTGCAAAGCTCCGCGCCCGCATTCCCGGCGTCGTCATCCGCACGAGCATCATCACGGGTCTGCCCTATGAGGGTGAGGCGGAGTTCGAGGAGCTGTGCGACTGGCTGCGGGAACACAAGCTCGAACGCGTCGGCGCGTTTGCATTCTCTCCGGAGGAGGGAACAGCGGCGGCGAAGATGGAACATCCGGACGAGGAAACGGCAGTGCGCCGCGCGGAGATCGTCAGCGAGCTGCAATCGCGGATCATGGACGATTATAACGCCGCCCGTATCGGCAGCGTGATGGAGGTGCTCTGCGAGGGAGAGGAGGACGGACGCTATTTCGGGCGGACGTATGCCGACTCGCCGGACATCGACGGCAGAGTGCTCTTTGCAAGTGAAGAACCGATTCCCGCCGGCTGCTTTGTGCAGGTGCGGATCGAGGGTGTTTGTGACGGAGATTTGATCGGTAGCGCCGAGGAGGAATAACAATGACAACTGCAACCAAAATCACAATGGCTCGTGTATTTCTGATTCCGGTGTTCCTGCTGTGCATGTATCTGGTCGAGACATTCGGGACGGTGATGCAATATGTGGCGCTCGGCGTGTTTGCCATCGCCAGCCTGACCGATCTGGTCGACGGAGGGATCGCCCGCCGCTATCATCAAGTGACCGACCTCGGAAAATTCCTTGACCCGCTTGCCGACAAGGTGCTGGTCATCGCGGCGATGGCGGTCTTCTGCGAATGGGGGATCTTCCCCGCATGGGCGCTGATGATCGTGCTGGCACGGGAATTCGCTGTCAGCGGTCTGCGCATGATCGCCGCGGGCAAGGGTAACGTGATCGCCGCCGGTTGGTCGGGCAAGGTCAAGACCGCTGTGACGATGGCGGGCATCTGCCTGATGCTGTTTTTGAACACGGCGGTGTTCTGCGACCTGCTGGGTGTCTCCTTCGTTGAAGTGATCAACTGGGTCGTCGTCGGCGCGATCTCGGTCACGACGCTCTACTCCGGCGTAGAATACTTCGTCCGCAACGGCAGCGTTCTGCATTCCTGAACTACATAGAAAAAGTGCCGAAGCAGTTGCTTCGGTACTTTTAATTTTGTAAAATGCAGTGGGCGAAAAAGTGGTTGACTTTTCGACAAAAAGTTGTTATATATGTGTTTGAAATCCAACACATTGGGAGGGCATAAGCCATGTCGCTCAGGCGCAGGATGCAGCAGGCGGGCGTGATCGCATTTGCCGCGCTGCTGCTGGCATTCAATTACAACATCTTCGTTTTTTCCAACCGCTTCGCGCCGTCCGGACTTTCCGGCATTGCGACCATCGTTCAGGAGCTGTTCGGCTTCAAAATCGCTTATATGACGATCCTTGTCAATGTGCCACTGTCAATCGTGATCTACCGACTGGTCGACCACGAATTCGCCTTGAAATCCGCACTGTTCACGGTGTTCCTCTCACTTGGACTGACGCTGTTTGAAAACATCGATCTGTCCGCACTGGTCTACCACACGGAAAACGGCACGAGCACCATTCTTGCGCCGATCGCGGGCGGTGTGGTCGCCGGGTTCTGCTACGGAATCGTGATGAAGCGCAACGCCTGTACGGGCGGCATTGATCTCATTGCGGCGTGGGTTCACCATTATCACCCGGAGCGCAGCATGGTGTGGGTCATTTTCTCGATCAATGCGGTGATCGCAACGGCGTCGTATTTTGTCTACGATTTCCGCATCGAGCCGGTCATTTTGTGCCTGATCTACTCGTTTGCGACCAGCAAGGTCTGCGACGTGATGCTCAAGGGCTTCAAGGAGGCGGTCAAGTTCGAGATCGTCACCGATCGCCCGGAGGAGCTTGCCAAGGCGATCATGGAGACGACGCACCACGGCGTGACGGAGATTCCGGCGGTCGGCAGCTTTACGCACAACAATAAGACGCTGCTCATCTGCGTGGTCAACAAGCACCAGATCGTTCCGCTCCAGCGGACGCTGGAACAGTTCCCCGGCTCGTTTGCCTACCTTTCAAGCGTCAAAGAGACAATGGGCAATTTCCGACACATCAAATGAAATATAAAGCAATGGACGGAAGCGGTGCTTCCGTCCATTTGATTTAGCGTTCCTCGCGGAAGTAGGAGAGTCCCAAACCCTCCGGCGGCTGCTTTTCCTTGTTGTTGCGCATGCTGGAAATGACGAGCACGACGACCGTGACGACATAGGGCAGGATCTTGTAAAGCTGCGTGGGAATCCATGCGATTTGCAGACGCAGGTACAGGATCATCAGCGCGCCGAACAGGACGGAGCCCCAAATCGACGACAGCGGACGCCACATGCAGAAGATGACCAGCGCGACGGCAAGCCAGCCGACACCGGACAGACCTTCGTGATTCCAGACGCAGCCGGCGATGGTCGTGATATAGATCATGCCGCCGATGGCGGAGATGCCGCCGCCGATGACGGTTGCCAGATACTTGAAGCGGGAGACATTGATGCCGGCGGCGTCGGCGGTCGCGGGGGATTCACCGACCGAGCGCAGATGCAGACCCGAACGGGTCTTGTTGAGATAGCGGAACATCACGATGGCGACCACGATGCCGAGGTAGAAGAAGAAACTGTTGCCGAAAAGGAGCTGCCCGACATAGGGAATGTCTTGCAGGAACTTCGGGAACGGGGAGGCGATGAAAAAGGTCTTCAGCTCATTGCCGATGGCGACGTAGCCGCCCTCGCTGACGCGCATGAACTCGCCGATGAACTGACCGACACCCGTGCCGAAGATGGACAGGGCAAGACCGGTGACGTTCTGGTTGGCACGCAGGGTGATGGTGATGAAGCTGAAGATCAGCGAGGCGATTGCGCCGGCGATGAATGCGCAGAGGATGGCGATGGCGATGGCGACATAGCCGTTGGGGGAGGAGGCGAGCTTTTCATAGTAGAAC
>CAYRMX010000122.1:0-4536 GCA_964425295.1 uncultured Oscillospiraceae bacterium
TATCATACCACGGCGAAAAAAGCAAGCCGTGAAAAGGAGCTGACGCATGAAAAATACTTGGAAGCTGTTCGCCTGCATTGCCGGTGGCGCGGTCGGTGTCTGGCTGACGGCGAAGCTGCTGCTGCCGGTCGGACTGCCGTTTTTGTGCGGCTGGGCGCTGGCGGGCATGGCGCGACCGATGGAGCGCGTGCTGACCGTGCAGGTGAAAGTGCCGCAACGGCTGGCGTCATTTTTGTGCATCACGCTGCTTTCGGCGGCGATTTCCGCGGCGGTGTGGTTGTTTGCCCGCATGGTGTTTTCCGAGGCAGAGCATTTGACCAGGCGAATCCCCGCGCTGCTTTCTTCGCTTGCAAGACCGCTTTCCGGGCTGCATGCTTGGCTTTTGCGCATGGCGGCAAAGTTGCCTGACCCCGCCGCAGCGGTTGCGGCGCAGTGGGTGGAGCGCCTGTTTGCGGGCGGAACGGGGCTTGCCGAGTCGCTGTCGGGCGGCGCATTGTCGTTTGCGGGGCGTGTCATCTCGCGTGTGCCGCATATTCTCCTGTTTTTGATAACCGCGCTGCTTTCGGCGTACCTCATTTCCTCGGAACGGCAGAAACTTGCGCAAACGGCGCGGCGGCACATCCCAACGCAGTGGTATGCGCGCGGCAAAAAGATCGCCAAGCGTCTGAAATCGGCGCTCGGCGGTTATGTCAAGGCGCAGCTTCGCCTTTCGCTTGTCGTGCTGGCGGTGAGCGGCGTTGGGCTGCTACTCCTGCGGCAGAAGAACGCCGCCGTGTTGGCGGTCGTCATTGCGCTGGTTGACGCGCTGCCCGTCTTCGGCGCGGGGACGATCCTCATTCCGTGGAGCGTGCTTTCGTTTCTGCGGGGCGAAGCGTCACTCGGTGCGGGGCTGCTTGTGCTCTATGCGCTGTGCGCTGTCGGGCGGGCGCTTTTAGAGCCGCGCTTTCTCGGCAAACAGATCGGGCTTGACCCGCTCGTGACGCTTGCCGCGCTCTATGCGGGCTTTCGCCTGTTCGGAATTCTCGGAATGATTTTGCTCCCCATGGCGGTCATTGTGCTCAAGCAGCTTTACGAACTGGTTTGCTCGGCGGAGCAATCAGAATAGATCGGCGAGCGTTTCCAGCGCCCACGGAAGCCGCGTGATGTCCATGCAAGCGTAATTGAAAATGAGCTGCGCGGTGTCGACCGGACGGGACTGATAATCGCTCAGAAAGCGGACGGAAAGTCCGCGCTCGGCGGCTGCGCTGCGCACAGCGGCGTCGGGCTTGTTTGTATGCAGCCGAAGCAGAAAGTGCGACCCGGCGTTTTCCTCCTGAATGTCACAGCGTCCGCGCAGGGAACTTTGTGCGATCGCCGTAAAAATCGCCGCACGCTTGTCGCGCAGCCGCTTTCTCAGGCGGTTGACGTGCTTTTCATATGCGCCGCTCGCAATAAACTGCGCGAGCGTGTATTGCTCAAAGGCCGGCACGGCGCTGGAATAAAAGCCCAGCCGCGCCTGAAGCTCATGCAGAAGCTGCGGCGGAAGACACACATAGGCAATGCGCAGCGAGGGAGCGATCGTCTGAGAAAAGGTGCTCAGATAGAGCACACGCTGTCGGGCATCGAGGGAGAACAGCGGCGGCACGGGCTTGCCGCTGTGACGCAGCTCGCTGTCATAATCGTCCTCAATGATGTAGCGCTCCGGGGCGGCATACGCCCAGTCGAGCAGGGCGCGTCGCCGCGCCACGGGCATGACGATGCCGGTGGGGTAGTGGTGCGCGGGGGAGATGTGGGCGATCTCCGCGCCGCTTGTCGTTAATTCCTGCGGGCGCATGCCGTTGGCGTCAAGCGGGATATGGCGAACTTCGACGTCGTTTGCGCGGTAAATGCCGGTGATCTTGCGGTAACCGGGGTCTTCCACGGCGTAGACCCGTTTCCGTCCCAGAAGCTGCACGAGCAGAGCGTAGAGCGACTCGTTGCCTGCACCGACGACGATCTGCTCCGGCGCGACATACAGTCCGCGCGATTGCAACAGATGGGCAGAAATTGCGCAGCGAAGCTCCGGCGCGCCGCGAAAATCAACTGGCTTCAAAAGCGCCTTGCCGCGTTCACTGAGTACGTCGCGCATCGTCTTCGCCCAGACGGAAAAGGGGAACGGTACGTCCTCGCCGGCGCCGCCGCTGAGATCGAACAGCGGCGGCGTCTCCGTTTTCGGCTTGGACGGCACAGAGACGGCACGGGGTGGTATTTCCGGCAACGTTCCGATGGCGCAGACATAGACCCCGCTCCGCTCCCGCGAGCGGGCGTAGCCCTCGGCAATGAGCTGAGCATAGGCGCTTTCGACCGTCACGACGCTGATGCCCAGATTTTCCGCCAGTGCCCGCTTTGCCGGAAGCCGCGTGCCCGCTGTGAGCCTGCCCGCCGCGATATCCGCGCGGATGTGTTCGTATAACGAGGTATAAAGACTTTTTCCACCGCCCTTTTCGAGTGTGTATGTCAGCATTGTGCCCACCTGACCTTATTAAAAAATATATAATTGGTTATTTTAATAATACCAATTTGCAGTATAATGGATTCCGTCGAAAAAAGCAAGAGAGGCGAAACAAAAAATGACGCATTCGGCGGAATTGCGCAAGCTGCTGCGCGCGGCACTGTTCACGGCAATGACCTGCGCGGCAACGCTCGTCATCCAAATCCCCCTGCCGGGGACGAACGGCTACGTCAACATCGGCGATTGCTTCGTTTTGCTCGGCGCGTGGGTGCTCGGCCCGCTCTATGGGGCGTTTGCCGGGGGTGTCGGCTCGGCGCTTGCCGATCTCATCTCCGGCTATGCGTATTACGTCCCCGCGACTCTGCTCATCAAGGCGGCGATGGCGGCGCTTGCGGCAATGCTCGGTGCCGCGCTGCACCGACATTGTAACCTGCACCTTTCCCGTCTGCTCGGCGGCATTGCGGCGGAGCTTTGGATGGTCGCCGGCTACTTCGGCTATGCCTGCCTGCTGCTGGGCGAGGGCTTGGCGGCGGCTGTGAGCATTCCGGGTAATTTGTTTCAGGGCGCGGTCGGTCTCGTCGGGGCAATGTCTCTGGTGGCGGCGCTGCATGGCGCGAAAGCAATGACAGGAGGAATTCAAAATGGATGAAATTGTGGCACAGGCGAGGCTTGCCGCGCAGACACTCTGCGAAAAGGCGGGGCTGCGCAAGGGAAATCTGGTCGTTGTCGGCTGCTCGACGAGTGAGATCTGCGGCAGCCGTATCGGCTCGGACTCCCGACCGGAGGTGGCAGAGAAGGTTTTCGCTGCGATCTATGCGGTGCTGAACGAACGGGGCATTTACCTTGCGGCGCAGTGCTGCGAGCATTTGAACCGCGCATTGATCGTCGAGCGTGCGGCAGTGCCGAATGCGGAGGCGGTCAACGTCGTGCCGCAGCCAAAGGCGGGCGGCTCGTTTGCGACGGCGGCGTATCATGCGTTCGGCGACCCGATCGCCGTTGAGCATATCCGCGCCGACGCCGGTCTGGACATCGGCGGGACGCTGATCGGCATGCATCTCAGAGAGGTCGCCGTGCC
This sequence comes from uncultured Oscillospiraceae bacterium, assembly GCA_964425295.1. Classification (GTDB taxonomy): domain Bacteria; phylum Bacillota; class Clostridia; order Oscillospirales; family Oscillospiraceae; genus JAZOXB01. The sequence continues at coordinate 3,546 of CAYRMX010000122.1, forward strand.
GCTGCGCCTTGGCATTGACCACATCGGCAGCGCGCTGCTGCTTGCAGCCCGCACACGCCCGAAGTTCATCGGCGGCGTCCGCGCGGTCTACGACCAAAGTCTGCTCTGATGCGGGATATTCCGATTTTCACCGCCGCAGAGGGGCTCGCCACGCTCATTTTGCGAGAGATTCCGACGCGGCGCGAGGGCTATGTGCTCGTGCGGTCGGTGTTCACGAACTTGGAAGCGCTGCTGCGCGAGTGCGAGGGCTTTTGCCGCGCGGCGGGTGCGGAGCGCGTCTACTTCGGCGGGGATGCCGATTTTTCGGGCTATCCGGTCTATGCGCGGCTCATTGAGCGGGAGATCGACTGTGCCCGTCTGCCAGAAACGACGGCAACGGCGCACGCGATTGCGGAAAACGAACGCGCCCGCTGGGCGGAGCTTTACCGTGAGCGTTTTTTGAGCGTTCCGGCGGCGCAGAGCGCGCCGAAGTCGGAGCATGCCTATTGGATCTGCCGCGACGACGTCTGCATCGGTCTTGGACAGATCGAGGGCGAGGAGCTGCGCGCGGTCGCTTCGCTCCGAAAGGGAAGCGGCGCGGACTGCGTCGCGGCGCTGGCGGCTGCGACAAATGCGGCGCGACTTCGGTTGCTGTGCGCGGAAGAAAACCGCCCCGCCATGCGGCTTTACGACCGTCTCGGCTTCACTTGCGGACGCGAGCGCGAGGTCTGGCATCGCCGCGCGGAGTGATTTTGCCGCCGAAACGGAAAATGTCACGGCATTGTGCGGAATTCGGCGAATTATTGCTTGCAATTCCGCCCGATTATGCTATAATATCACAGAAAGAAATACACAAAGGAGTGTTTATTATGCCTCTGGTAACTACTACCGAAATGTTCAAGAAGGCGTATGAGGGCGGTTACGCCATCGGCGCGTTCAACGTCAACAACATGGAGATCGTGCAGGGTATCACCGAAGCCTGCGCCGAGACTCGTTCCCCGGTCATCCTGCA
>CAYRMX010000123.1:0-4482 GCA_964425295.1 uncultured Oscillospiraceae bacterium
GCCGAGAAGCTTGAAGAGATCGAGGGCAAGATCATCTCCGGCGAGCTGCAGGTCTTCGACACCTCCACGTTCACCGTTGAGGGCACCGAGCTGACCAACGCATTCGCGCTGGACACTGACGGCGACTTCACCGCCGACTCCGAGGAAGCCGTGTTTGACGGTGCATTCCACGAGTCCCACTTCCAGTCCGCTCCGTACTTCGCTATCTCCATCGACGGCATCGAGTGGCTGAACTCCGCATTCTGATTTCAAACAAATGCAAAACGCCGCTTCCCGGTCTTCGGGAAGCGGCATTTTTTAATGATCTTTCAGATATGCTTTCTGCTTTTCGGTGAGCGTGTCGCAGCTTCCGCCGAACGCTTCGAGCTTCAGCTCTGCAACGCGGCGATCGAGCATGTCGGGGATGTTATGGACGCGGGCGTCCAGCTTCCCCGCGTTTTTGAGGATGTATTCCGCGCCGATGGCTTGCAGCGCAAAGGACATATCCATGATCTCCACCGGATGACCGTCCGCCGCGGCGATGTTGCACAGCCCGCCGTCCGCGACCACGGAGATCACTCTGCCGTCCGAAAGGCGGTAGCCGTCGAGGTTCTTGCGCTGTTCGAATTTTTCCACAGCCATCGCATTCAAGCCGTCGAGATCGATCTCGCAATTGAAGTGCCCGGCGTTGGCGACGATCGCGCCATGCTTCATGACGGCAAAATGCTCCGGTCGGATGACGTCGCTGCACGCGGTCACCGTGATAAACACATCGCCGATGCGCGCCGCTTCCGCCATCGACATGGCACGATAGCCGTCCATGATCGCAAGGATGGACTTGACCGGATCGGTCTCCGTCACGACGACCTGTGCCTTCAGCCCGCGCGCGATCTCGGCAACGCCGCGCCCGCAGTAGCCATAGCCCGCGACGACGACGGTCTTGCCGTTCACCTGAAGATTTGTTGTGCGCATGATGGCGTCCCACGCGCTTTGCCCCGTGCCGTAGGTATTATCGAAAAAGCTCTTGCAGCGCGCGTCATTCACCGCCATGACCGGAAAACGGAGACGTCCGCTGCTTTCCCAGCTCCGCAGACGCTGCACGCCCGAGGTTGTCTCCTCGCAGCCGCCGATCACGCGATCGGCATATTCGCTGCATTCGCCGAGCAGCAGATTGATGAGGTCAGCGCCGTCGTCGATGACGATATCCGGGTGGCAGGAAAGCGTCTTTTTCCACAGCTCCACCGTCTGCTCCGCATCGGAGCCGTGGATGGCGTTGACGGTGATCCCGTCGTCGACCAGCGCAGCACAAACGCAGTCCTGTGTGGAAAGCGGATTCGAGCCGGAAACATACATTTCCGCCCCGCCGCGCGCAAGCGTCTTGACCAGATAGGCTGTTTTGGCTTCCAGATGGATGGATAGCGCGATTTTCTTGCCGGCAAAGGGCTTTTCCTTTTCAAACCGATCACCGATGGCATTGAGCACGGGCATGTGCTGCCCCACCCATTCAATGCGCTGATGCCCCTCGGCCTTGAGCGAAATATCCCGAATCGTCGACATGGGACTGATCTCCTTATCACGTTTTTTGAAAGCGCTGCTTTATGCTCTCATTATAAACCATCCATTTCAAAAAGAAAAGAGAATTTCTCCCCGAAGCGCACGAAAATCCGTCGATTCAACCAAAAAATTTTTTAGTGCAGCAAACTTTTTGTCATTTTCACAAAAAGGAAGCCCGGAATTCTGTTGATTTATACGAACGCTTTTTTATTTACATCGGGAAAGAGTTGTGTTATGATAAGTATGAAATATCCGCAGAAATCTGCGGCGCAGAAAGGATGACAGCCTTGGAAACTGTTTACGCAATCGAGCTGCAACACATCACCAAGCGTTTTGGCAGCGTGGTCGCAAACAATGACATCAGTCTCGGGCTTCGCCGCGGCGAAATTCTGGCACTTCTGGGCGAGAACGGCAGCGGCAAGACCACGCTGATGAACATGCTTGCAGGCATCTACCTCCCCGACGAGGGGCAGATCCTCGCCGACGGCGAGCCGATCACCATTCACTCCCCCAAGGACGCCTTCAGTCACGGCATCGGCATGATCCACCAGCACTACAAGCTTGTCGATGTCTTCACCGCCGCAGAAAACATTGTCCTCGGTCTGCATGACGGAAGCCGACTGGACATGAAAGCGATCAACGCCAAGGTGCGCGAAATCTGCGACTGCTACGGCTTCGACATTGACCCTGAGCAAAAGATTTACGACATGTCCGTTTCGCAGAAGCAGACGGTTGAGATCGTCAAGGTGCTCTATCGCGGAGCGGACATTCTCATCCTCGACGAGCCGACGGCAGTTTTGACGCCGCAGGAGACGGAAAAGCTTTTTGCCGTTCTGCGCAATATGCAGCAGGACAACAAGGCGATCATCATTATCACCCACAAACTCAACGAAGTCATGGCGCTGTCGGACAAGGTCGCCGTTCTGCGCAAGGGGCAGTACATCGGCACGGTCAACACGAACGAAACGAATGCACAGGCGCTGACAGACATGATGGTCGGTCACGCCGTCACGCTCAACATCTACCGTCCGCGTTATGAAGCGCCGACGCCGAAACTCTGCGTGGAAAACCTGACCTGCTTTGACGCCGAGGGCGTCGCCAAGCTTGACAACGTCACCTTCACCGCAATGGGCGGCGAAATTCTCGGCATCGCGGGCGTCGCCGGTTCGGGGCAGAAAGAGCTGCTCGAAGCGATCGCGGGGCTTTACCCCATCAGGCACGGCTCGATCGTCCACACCCCCGAGCCGGACGTCCGCAACGAGTTGGTCGGCAAAACGCCCAAGCAGATCAAGAAGTCCGGCGTCGCGCTGGCGTTCGTGCCGGAAGACCGTCTGGGCATGGGCCTGGTCGGCTCGATGGGCATGACGGGCAACATGATGCTGCGAAGCTGGAAAAACGGCGGTGGCCTGTTCGTCAACCGCAAAAAGCCGCAGGCGCTCGCCGAACAGATTTGGAATGACCTCGAAGTCGTCACACCCAGCACCGAGTTCCCCGTCCGTCGCATGTCGGGCGGCAACGTGCAGAAGGTGCTCGTCGGCCGTGAGATCGCCTCGAATCCGACCGTGCTGATGACCGCTTATGCCGTGCGCGGGCTGGACATCAACACCTCGTATACGATCTACAACCTGCTCACCGACCAGAAGATGAAAGGCGTTGCCGTCGTGTTCGTCGGCGAAGACCTTGACGTGCTTCTGGAACTGTGCGACCGCATTCTCGTCCTCTGCGGCGGTCAGGTCAGCGGCATCGTTGACGCCCGCACCACCACCAAGGAAGAGATCGGTCTGCTGATGACCAGTGTCGGCGGAAAGGAGGCTTCCGTATGAACCATGACGTGAAAATGCCGCTCATCCGCCTTGCCAAGCGGGAGTCCATGCCGAAAATGCAGGTCTGGGCGATCCGTGCCGCCTCGATTCTCGTTGCACTGCTGATCGGCTCGATCGCCATTCTCATCACCGGCAACGATCCCCTCACCGCCTACGGCACGATGATCACCGGCGCGCTCGGCAAGAAAACCGCCATCCGCCAGACCGTCAAAATCGCCGTTCCGCTGCTTGGCTGCGCGCTTGCCATCGCACCGTGCTTCAAGATGCGCTTTTGGAACATCGGCGCAGAGGGGCAGATCACCGCAGGCGCCATCGCCGCAACCTATTTCGCCCTCTACTGGGCAGACAAGCTTCCGTCTGCCGTGCTGCTGATCGTCATGGCACTTGCCGCAGCGATCGTCGGCGGCATCTGGGGGCTCATCCCCGCATTCTTCAAGGCAAAGTGGAACACGAACGAAACCCTCTTCACCCTGATGATGAACTACATCATCATCGGCATCGTCTCGTGGCTTCAGGGCGGGCCGTGGGAGGGTCGCCCCGGCTCGCAGATTATCCCGCAGTTTGACTCCGCCGCCTGCCTGCCGAAGGTCTGGGGCGTGCATTGCGGCTGGATCATCGTGCTGGTGCTCGTGGTCGTCATGCACATCTATATGCGTCACAGCAAGCAGGGCTACGAAATCGCCGTCATTGGCGACTCGATGAACACCGCCCGCTATGCCGGCATGAACGTCGGCTACATCATGATGCGCACAATGTTCATTTCCGGCGCGATCAGCGGTATCGTCGGCTTCATCATCGCCTCCGGCGCGAACAACACGCTCTATAACGGCGTTGCCGACGGCGTCGGCTTCACCTCCATCACCGTCGCATGGCTCAGTCAGCTCAACGCGTTCGCGATGGTCGCCATTTCCCTGATGCTCGCCGTGCTGACCAAGGGCGCAGACACGCTGCAAACCGCCCTGAGCGTCCCGGCTTCCATCTCGGACATCATCATCGGTCTGCTGCTGTTCTGCATGCTCGGCTGCGAATTCTTCATCAACTACCGCATGATCTTCCGCTCCAAGAAAACTGCAAAGGAGGCTGCCTCGAAATGACATTATTCATCGCTTTGATCGTCGCGGCGATC